>JAGLIN010000072.1 GCA_023142975.1 Candidatus Parcubacteria bacterium | reverse complement strand
CCAAGCCCGGCGGTAATGTCCAACTCAACTTCCACCGGCTCACAATCCAGTCCGATTACGGCGCAGGAGTTTACTTTTGAAAGCATAGGTTTGAGTTAAAAAATTAGAAGATTAAAATATATTCAGAACAATTACTAAATTTTGTCAAAAATAAAATATAGAATAAATAAAACAAAAGATATAGTAATGTAAGCGATAATTAAAAAATTGTTTTTAAATTTATCTTTCTCTTTTTGAAGATTATGCTTTTGAATAATCCTTTTTTGTTGAAGAAAATTCTCTTGCGAACTTTTTATAAATGCTTTTTTGCTTGGATTTTGCGCATCAAATTTGACGGAAGAAAAAGATGGATTAAAAGATGAATCTAAATATTTTTTTGTGAGCGAAGGGATGAGAATATTTTGTGATTTATTTGGCGCTTTGAATTTCAATTTTTTTAAAAGCATTTGCTGCACTTTTAGCGTATCATTAATTCCAGCTCTCAGTTTTATATGCTTATTATTCTTATTTACAACAACAAAATCGTCACCCGCGATTTTGCTTGTCACAAAACCCAAAAGGGGATTTATTTTCGCGTAAGAATAAAAAGAAATTAATTCGTTCCAAAAAAGATTATCTTTTTTACCTTCTTTCTTGTTGTCAATAACAATACCTACTTCATTTATTTTATACTTTTCCAAGATCGTATTTTCTCCTTGTTTTGCTCTATCATTTTGTTTTAAATTTACAAATATAATAATTGCTATCACCACTCCAAGAAAGCCAAGCCACAGAAGGAAAAAAATGAGAATAAGAAAGAAGAAAGAAAATTTATCAAAAAAATAAATTTTTTTCTTTTGTTGATCTTGAAATTCATTTATTTCCCACTCAAAAGATGACGTTTGATTTTCCATTTTTATATAATTATAATTTAAAAACTTATTTAATAAATAATTATTATTTCAAAATAGTCTTAATTTAATTCTCAACGCTCTTTTTATAATTCCCCTCTTGAGAGGGGTGAATCTGCGTAGCAGATGGGGTGTGTTTTAAACTATACTTTTCAATCCACTCCTCAATCGCCACCACAACTCCCTCCATATTTTTCTTTACATCAAGATCATTAAATCTCAAAAAACTTATTCCAAGATTTTCTATTTGCTTCTGTCTTTTTAGATCTTCATTAATTTTTTCATCATGACTCATTCCGTCAATTTCAATTGCCAGCATTAGTTCATTACAGAAAAAATCAACAATATAATTTCCAATAGGTTTTTGGCGATGAAAATCATATCTTTTCATTTTTTTGCCTTTCAGGCATTGCCACAATAATATTTCCGATAAAGTGCTATTGTTTCTCAAATTTCTCGCTAACTGTTTTAGCTTGGGATTATATGGAATTATTTTACGCATATTTTTGTTTTTGATATATTTCAAACACACCCCATTCGCTTCGCAAATTTACCCCTCTCAAGAGGGGATTTTCATTTCTACAAGTTTTCTTAAAAAAATATTTCAATTTAATTTTCAATGCTTTTTTATAGCTCCATTTGCTATGTTCCATTTGCTATGTTCCATTTTTTTGAAAGAGCGGAGCTCTGATAATTCCCCTCTTGAGAGGGGTAGGCTGCGTAGCAGACGGGGTGTGAAGACTGTAATTTACTCCCCTATCTTCAAATCCAAAACATTCATCTGCAACTCCCTATTCCCATTCCACTCATTTATTTCCAATTGAAAAACAACATCCACAATATCTCCCCAGCGCAATCCAGGTTTTCCATCAGGCCCGCCTGCCGGACAGGCAGGCATTTCCTCCGCTAATTTGCCGAGCCGAAACGCGATGGCTGGAAAATATTTTACGCTTTTATCTTCTAAAATTGCCTTGAAGCAAAGTTTCAAATGTGAATTTCCATTTCCGACAGATCTAACTTCGTGCACCTCTAATTTTTTAACTACAAATACCGGATTTTTATTTTCTTGTCCGAATGGCTTGAATTTTTCAATTTCATCAATCAGTTGCCAATTTATTTGTTCATGATTTATTTCAAAATCTATTTCAACAAAAGGAACAAGATCGTCTTCTTTTAAAATTTCATCAGCAATAGAGTTTATTTTCTTTCTAAATTTTTCTAAATTGCTGTTTTTTATTTTGAGCCCCGCCGCTTGCGAATGTCCGCCGAAATTTATGAGGGTATCTTTGCATTTTTCGATTGCTTTTATCAAATTAAATTTCAGAATACTCCTCCCAGATCCAGCGCTTTCATCTTCGCTTTCTCGCAAAATTAAAAAAGGTCTCGCGTATTCGTCAGCCAACTTTCCAGCGACTAATCCGACAACTCCTATCTTCCATTCCGGATCCGATTCAATGATAATTTTTGGCAAAGCAGTTTTATATTTACCAATTCTGCTTTTTGTCTCTTGAATTATTTTCTCTGTCAACTGCTGTCTTTTATAATTATTTTTTTCTAATTTAGAAACAAGTTCTTCCGCTTGCGTTTCTGATTCGGCTATTAAAAGCTGATAAGAAGTATTTGCGTGATCCATTCTGCCAGCGGCATTCAAACGAGGCGCGAGAATAAAACTTATCGCGGTGGTATCAATAATTTTTTTCTTTTGCACATTTCCGTTTTCTCTTGTTACTAATCCTGCCATAGAAACAAGTTTTTTTAAGCCAATTCGCTTTGTTTTATTAATAACCAGCAAACCATATTTTGATAGAGTTCTGTTCTCACCAATTAAACCAACACAATCCGCCACCGTTCCGAGAACCACTAAATCTAAAAGCCATTTTTCAAATCCAGAATTTAACTTGTGGCTTGTGGCTTGTGGCTTTTTAGATTTTGATTTTTCAGAATTATAGTTTTCCAGATTTTTAATCAGCGCCTGAGCGACTTTGAAAGCAACTCCTACACCCGCTAATTCCTTAAAGGGATATTTGCAATTTTTTTGTTTTGGATTAATAACCGCCAACGCTTTTGGAATTTTTTCAGGAGGATGATGATGATCAGTTATAATTACATCTATTCCAAGTTTGTTTGCAGTCTCAATTTCAGCAGCGCTGGAAATTCCGCAATCAACCGTAATGATTAAATCAGTTTTATTTTCCTTTGCTTTCTCTATTGCTTTTTTATTTAATCCGTAACCTTCTGTTTCTCTGTCCGGTATATATATCTTAATAAATTCTCTTGCTTTTGCTTTTTCTATTTTGCTAATTGCTGACTTCAATTCTATAAGAGTATTTACAACAATCGCTGAAGAAGTAATTCCATCAACATCGTAATCGCCGTAAACTAATATTTTTTCATTTTTCTCAATCGCTTCATAAATTCGCTTAACCGCTTTTTTCATATCTTTCATTAAATACGGATCATGTAAATCAGTTTCATAATCAGGATTGAAAAATTCGTCAATTTGTTCCTGCGTTTTCAAATTCCGATCCCACAATAACTGCAAAACAACCTCCGTAAATTCTGGAAATTTCTTCCCGAATTTTACGGGATATTTTTTATTGATGAGCCACTTTTTCTGCATTTTAATTATATTGTTATATTGCTAAATGGCGACGGTACCATAGTCTCCGCAGAGCTGTGGCACCGCACTTGCAAGCTATTATTTTATTGCGAGAATTAATTTACGATTCGTTCTTTTTGTTTTGAGATTTCAATAATTCCATAGCTTTTTTAACATCCTCTTTTTTTACATAAACTAAATGAGCAGATAAAGATTTTGCTGTATATCCAACTGGAAAATATCCTCCTTCTGGACATCCATAATTATCAGGATAAATAAAACTCCTTATTCCATTTGCCATTAAATATCCTTTTTTAATTTCAGCTTCTATTAAGTTTTTTGCAAAATAAACTTTTGTTAGATTTTTACGCATATATTTTTGCTATATATTTAAATGCAAGAATATCATAATCCCCGCAGAATTATAAAACCTGCATTTGCAAGTTTTACATTTTGGGTTCCACAGCCCTAACGGGACTATGGAACCATCGTTGTAATCTAATTTATTTACAATCCTCCGCCCTCTTTTTAATCTTCGCGAACTCCTTATCAACATGCTCCTGAATTTC
>JAGLIN010000071.1 GCA_023142975.1 Candidatus Parcubacteria bacterium | reverse complement strand
TTTAAAATAAATTTTCCATGATCAACTTCATACAACGGCCAGAAATTTGTCTGGACCGCGAGATCCGCAATGCGAACTGTGAGCGCTGGATCAAATCCCCAGCTTCTTTGGCAGGGACTGAGTAAATTTATAAAGGACGGCCCGTCAACTTCCAGCGCTCTCTTAGCTTTTTTGGTCAAATCCGTAAAATTAGAGATTGAAGCCTGCGCGACATAATTGATATGATGCCCCTCTATAATTGAAGTCAGATCTTTTCTAAACTCATTTTTTCCCTGCTGAACTTTTCCAGCGGGAGAAGTTGTCGTGTGCGATCCGCGCGGCGTGGCGCCGGATCTTTGATTGCCGGTATTCATATACGCCTCGTTATCGTAACAGACATACAAAAATTGATGCCCTCTTTCCAGCGCGCCCGACAAACTCTGAAGCCCGATATCGTAAGTTCCGCCGTCTCCGCCAAACACAACGAATTTTATATTTTTAGGAAGATCTTTCGCCCACTTCGGTCTGTCTTTTGGATTTTTTTTGAGAATTGCTTTATACGCTTCAATGACTCCGCTTGCTGTCGCCGAGGCGTTTTCAAAAGCGTTATGTATCCAGGGAACCTGCCACGCCGTATAGGGATAAATTGTCGTCGCGACTTCAAGACAGCTTGTGGCGTTGATTACGACGACAGGCTCTTTGATCGCCGCTAGAATTAATTTTGCGTTAATTGGTTCAGCGCACCCAGCGCAAAGCCGATGTCCGGAAGTTAAACGCTCTTCTGCTTGTGATAATTCTATTAGATTCATTTGATTTAATTTTAGATTTATTATAATTTTATTATAGCAGGTTGTAGCTGAAAGATAAAATTTATACATTCGATATTTGTCATCCCAGAATTTTTTTCTAAAAGCGAAGCTTTAGAAAAAAAATATCTGGGATCCAGTTAGTCTCATCTTAATAAATTATACGAAAAATATTATTTATTGAGACTTACTGGATTCCCGCCTCCGCGGGAATGACAAAAGATATTAAAACTTTCTATTGATTTATTATACAAAAAGTTATAAAGTATAACTATGCTTAAAATAAAAAATAATCTAATTATTTTCACAGGCGCTGTGTTGCTTATTTTTTCTATAGGCATTTTTATTTACGCGAATAGTAAAGATAAAAATAATAATGAAAATACAAAAATAAATATTATCGTATCTATTTTACCGCAGATTGATTTTGTGGAAAATATTGGGAAAGACAAAGTGAGCGTTTCAGCGATGATTCCGCCGGGATTTAGTCCGGCTGCTTACGAACCAAATATAGAGCAACTAAAAAAATTAAGCACGGCTAATTTGTATATTAAAATAGGACACATTCCTTTTGAAAAAACACAGATGAAAAGATTGAGAGATTTAAATTCTAAAATGATAGTTGTAGATTCTTCAAAAGGAATTGAAATTTATGAAAACGATCCGCATATTTGGCTATCGCCAAGATTGGTAAAAATACAGGTGGAAAATATTTGTAATACTTTAATAAAAATAGACTCTGAAAATAAAGATTTTTACGAGAAGAATAAAAATGAATATTTGGCAGAATTAGACGATTTAGATCTTGAATTAAAAAACTCTTTTTCTAAAATACAAAATAAAAAAATACTGGTCTTTCATCCAGCATT
>JAGLIN010000070.1 GCA_023142975.1 Candidatus Parcubacteria bacterium | reverse complement strand
GATAATGATTTATATTTTGTTTTTGATTTGGGCTTTGAACGGAGCTCACTCTTTGCTTTTCTGTCATTTCGAACCCGTGAGGGTGAGAAATCTAAGAGCGTTACTATGTAAAAAGAATGTATATATTAAGATAGTTCTTAGATCTCTCAATCGCTTCGCTCATTTCGAGATGACAAAAAAAGAGGATGCCCTAAACATATTAAATGTCGGAATCGTATTATTATTTCTCGGTCTTGCAATTTCAACATTCAATTCATTTGATTTAAGAACTAGTTTAGGAATATTTAAGGGCTGGTTCATTGATCCATTTTTATTTTTTGTTGTTTTTATAAATATTATTAAAAAAGAAGAACATATTGCTTCAACCCTAAAAAGCTGGATTGCTTCAGGCGTTGTTGTTTCTTTGGTCGGTATTTTTTATTTGTTGAATAATAACTTAACTTTTGATGGTCGGCTGAAAGCATTTTTTCTTTCACCAAATCATCTGGCGATGTATTTGGCGCCAGCGTTTTTAATAGCGTTAGTTTTATTGTTAAACCGTTTGTCATTCCTGCGGAGGCAGGAATCTACTGCTACAATAAATAATAGATTGAGAGTTATTCAAAATATTAAGGAAGTATTTAGTATTAAGTATTTAGTATTAAGTATTTTTTTATTAATCATTCTAATCCCATTATATTGCACCTATTCCTATGGTGCATTTTTGGGAATATTTGTTGGGATAATTTATTTACTTATTTCCAGAATTAAATTTACGCAGTGGAGACCAATATTAAATATTAAATATTTAATATTTCTAATTATTATTTTTACAATCTTTATTTCTATAACAGCTATAAAGTCTGATCAAGTTATAAATTCTAATGAACGCTCTTCTTTCCATTCCCGTCTAATGATCTGGAATGCGTCAGCAGAAATTATAAAAGATAATCCCCTTCTCGGAATTGGCCCTGGAACTTTTCAGGATGTATATTTATTATATGCAGAAAAATTTGATGAGCCTTATTTAGAGTGGGCTGTCCCCCAACCACATAATATATTTCTCGCTTTTTATCTGCAAACAGGGTTGATAGGTTTTGTTGGATTTATTTTAATTCTGTTTTGGTTTTTTGATTATCGTAGAGACGCGATAAATCGCGTCTCTACAGAAAATATTCTAATGATCTGTATTTTAGTTCACGGCCTTATTGACACGACTTATTGGAAAAATGATTTAGCTCTTATTTTTTGGCTGATTATTGGAATGATGGTTGTTTCGCGACGGATACGGTAGTCCTATTCTAAATACTTCATTCCTTCCTGTCATTTCGAACCCGTGAGGGTGAGAAATCTATGAGCAATACTATGCAGAAAGGATATTTATATTAAGACAATTTTTAGATCTCTCAATCGCTTCGCTCATTTCGAGATGACAATTTTTTTGATGATTGACAGCTTTTTATATTTTGCTATAATGCAACTACAATTAAATAAGTATTTATCAAGAGTGCGGATAGAGCGCTGGCTCGTTGAATCCGTCGGCAACCCCTTTAGTGTGACAACTTAAGGAAGGTGCTAATTCAGCTGACCGAAAGGAAAAGATAAAAGGTCGTTTTTTATTTACTAACACTAACTTTTAACACTATGTTTGACAAAACAAAAATTTATACAGTGGAGAGCGTAACTTCTGGACATCCAGACAAAGTTTGCGATCAGATTTCAGACGCAATTTTAGACGAATGTCTAAAAAACGATCCTAAAAGCCGCGTCGCGGTAGAAAGTTTCGGCGGTCATGGTCTTTTAGTAATTGGCGGAGAAATAACCACTAATTCTAAGGTTGACTTTGAAAAGATAGCAAGAAATGTTTATAAAAATATTGGGTATAAAGACGATCTAAAAATTGATTGTAATATTGCTTATCAGTCTCCCGATATTGCTCAAGGCGTGGATACTGGCGGCGCTGGAGATCAAGGAATTATGTATGGTTATGCGACAGACGAAACTGAAGAATTTTT
>JAGLIN010000007.1 GCA_023142975.1 Candidatus Parcubacteria bacterium | reverse complement strand
CGGCTTGACCCTAGCGGGTAGGTTGTATAAGAACACTTAAATCTATCATACTTTATGAATTCTGTCAACCCCCAAAAAATCTCTGAAAAACAAATTCAAATCAATGGTTTGAATGTAAATTACAAAACAATCGGCAATGGGAAAATTCCGATTGTTTTGTTGCATGGGTGGGGAGTGTCAAGCGATAAATATTTGGAATTAATATGTTGGCTCCATAGTCCCGCAGGGCTGTGGAGCCCGAGTGCAAGCCATAGAAAATCACAAAGCGAAAATGCAAGAAGGCTCCACAGCCCTGCGGGGACAATGGAGCCAACGATCAATTCAAAATTCAAAATTCTCGTTCCCGATCTGCCTGGATTTGGAAAAAGCGACGAGCCGAAAGAGAATTGGGATTTGGATGATTATGTTGAGTTTGTTGATGAATTTATTAAAAAGACAAGTAGAAAAGGCGGATTTGAATTGGTTAAAAATATATTAGCGAAAATGCAAGAGACGCAAATCCAAAGGCGAACAAACATTTGTTCGCCTTCGGATTTGTGTCTTATCGGCCATTCGTTTGGGGGAGGAATTGCAATTAAATACGCAACGAAATATCCAGAGAAGATTGATAAGCTAATTCTTACTGGTGCGAGGGGAATAAAGCGTAAATTAACGGCAAAACAAAGAGTGCTTTTTATTATAGCAAAAACAGGAAAATTATTTTTTTCTTTGCCGATTATAAATAATTTTCAAAAACTAGTTTATAAATTATTTTCCAAGATAGCGTGGAAAAGAAAAAAAGATTATTATAATGCTACTCCAAGAATGAAGGAGATAATGAAAAATGTTTTAGCAGAGAATTTGATGGATTGTTTGGATAAAATAAAAAACCCCACTTTATTGGTTTGGGGGAGAGAAGACAAAACCACGCCTTTGGCTGATGGGGAAATAATGAATGAAAAAATTAAAAATTCTGAGTTAGTTGTTGTAGATGATGCTAATCATCGTTTGCCATATCAGAAGCCTAAAGAGTTTGCAGAAATTATAAATAGGACACTGACGAACACAGACTAAAGGCGCAGACGAACACAGATAAAAAAATAAAGAAGCAGATTTTACCTCTTTATATATTTAATTAAAAGATACAATACAATACCAAAAATATTACTAATTTTAGGATTGTATTTTTTCTATAATCATTCAATTTACATACCTCCCTTTTTATACAATTTTGATCTCCTCTTTTTTCTTTTAGAATAAGGAGAAAATTAGCACTGCTACTGAGATAACAATAAAAGCTATTGCCATTTTATCAGTAAATTTCATTCTTTTCATCCTCCTTATCTCTAAAGCTCCTCTTATTCAAATATAATCATTTAAATAAAAAATGTCAATTATTTTAACCACGATTTTAGCACTATTCCTCATTAAACTTCTTCGTGATAGTTTGTATTTTGCGTGGCTTTGGCAGATAAAAGAGTATAGAGCTGATAGAATGATGTCATATTTAAAAGAAAATAAACAAATAATAAAAAATAATATTTTTTATTTAGTCGCGTTGTTTTTAATTTTTATTTTTTGCATCTCGGCTCCACAGCCTTATGGGACTATGGAGCCAACGGGTAGTCAGCAAGTTTCTATTTATTTAGCGCTATTATTTTTCACTTTTACTTTTTTACAAATTTTAGGAGAAATAAAAAGAAGAAGTTTTAAAAGACCGAAGTTGACTTTTAGAGTATTACTTACATTTTTTATGATGATTGTTCTCTATTTGATCATTGTGTTTTCGTGGATTCCCGCTTCCGTGGGAATGACAAGATCCGCGGTCTTAATTTTGCTTTTTTTATTTTTATATCTCATCACTCCTTTTTTAATTACAGTAGTCATTTTATCCACAAATCCGTTTTTTAATTTTCAGAAAAAGAGAATTATTAAAAGGGCGAGTTTAAAAATGAGAGGATTAAGAAAAATAAAAGTCATTGGCATTACGGGCAGTTATGGCAAGACAAGCACGAAAGAATTTTTGTATGCGATATTAAACGAGAAATATAAAGTCGTTAAAACAGAAGGAAATAATAATACAAATATTGGCGTGGCTTATACGGTTTTAAATAAAGTGAACGATGAATACGATTATTTTATCTGTGAAATGGGAGCGTATAAAATTGGCGAGATTAAAGAAATGTGTGAGATTGTCCAACCAGAAATTGGAATTTTAACGGGAATAAATGAACAACACCTTGAATTGTTTGGATCAATTGAAAATACGATTAAGGCGAAGTTTGAGTTGATAGAAGCGTTGCCGAAAGATGGTGTGGCGGTTTTGAATGGGAATAATGAATATATTAAATTAGGAATTAAGAATCAAGAATTAAGAATCAAGAATATAAAATATTTTTCTATAGATGATGCTGAAAATATAAAAGTTTTTCAGGATTATGTGGAATTTGATTATCTATGGCTTAAAACTGAAGAATTAAATTCTGGGATTGCCACGTCGCTCTGCGGAGCTCCTCGCAATGACAGCGGTGTTGTAAAATTCAAACTAAACTTGCTTGGCAAGCACTATATAGAAAATATTTTGTCTGCTATAATAGTAGCAGAGCATTTGGGGATGGACTTAGAAGAAATTTCTAGAGCCGTGGAAAAAATAAAACCGTCTAAATTTATGATGAGAAAATTAGACGGTCCGAATAGTTCTGTTTTTATTGACGACAGTTACAGCGCCAATCCTGACGGCGTGATCGCCGCGCTTGATTATTTGGACGAAGCGTATCAGGATTATAAAAAAATAATTGTTTTTCCTGGGATTATAGAGCTGGGAAATAAATCGGAGGAAGTGCATAGAAAATTATTTGGCAGGATAGAAAAGGTTTGTGATGTGGCGTATATAATGGGAATTAAGAATCAGGAATTAGGAATTAAGAATAGATGTAAATTTATTTTTGAAAATGATTTTGGTAAAGTGGCGGAGATGCTGAAAAACAATCTTGATGAAAAAACCGTTGTTCTTTTTGAGAGTCGGGGGGCGAGGGTGGTGATGGGGAAAATAAAAATTAGATAAATAAATTAAGAAAATAATCAGAAAATATGTTAACAAAGGAACAGAAAAAATGGATAGAGCATCTTTCGGATGTGGATAAAATAAAAATAGTTCCATATAATCCAAAAGTGAAAATTGTTTTTGGTAAAATAAAAAAAGATATCCAGCAAGTTTTAGGAAAAGTCAAAGTAGTGCATCGCGGTTCTACAAGTTTAAAGATTGCTGGACAAGGAGAAATTGATTTATATATTCCTATAGTTGATAACAAGTTTAATAAATATCTCAAAAAGTTAATTAAACATTTTGGAAAAGTCGGCACTGTCTATCCGTTGGAAAGAGCAAGATTTGTAAAATATATTGATGGAATTAAAATAGAAATATTTTTGATAAATAATAAAAGCAAGGGATGGAAAGAAGGATTAATATTTGAGGATTATTTAAAAAATAATTCAGAAGAACTTAAAAAATATGAAATTTTAAAAATTAAACACGACGGACTATCAACCAGAAAATATTATAAACCAAAAATAGTTTTTTTAAATAAAATTTTAGCAATGGCAAAAAAAGAAAAACAAACCAAAAAAACATACGTCATCTCCCTTGGCGGTTCTCTAATAGTTCCCGATCAAGTTGATTACAAATTTATCAAAAAATTCAGAGAGTTAATTATAAAAAAAGTAAAAGCGGGCAGTAAATTTATAATCGTTTGCGGAGGAGGTGGATTAAATAGAAAGTATAACGAAGCGGGGAAGAAAGTTAGGAAATTAAATAATGAAGAATTAGACTGGATTGGAATTTACGCAACAAGATATAACGCGCAGTTTGTGAAAATATTATTTGGCGGTTTAGCGCATAATGAAATTATTACAGATCCGCATAAAAAAATTATTACAAAAAAATCGATAATCATCGGCTCCGGATATAAGCCCGGTTGGTCAACGGATTATGACGCAGTTTATTTGGCAAAAACCTACGGCGTGAAATCAGTGGCTAATTTATCAAATATAGATTATGCTTATGATAAAGATCCTAAAAAATATAAAAACGCTGTGCCAATTAAAAATATAAGCTGGAAAGATTTTCGGAAAATTGTTGGGAATAAATGGGAGCCGAGAATGAACAAGCCCTTTGATCCAATTGCCAGCAGAGAAGCGGAAAAGTTAGGATTAGAAGTAGTGATTTTAAATGGGAAGAAGTTGAAGAATTTTGAGGATTATTTGAATGGGGGGAAATTTGTGGGGACGGTGATAAAACAGTTTTAGAGCTTTCTCATTTTGTCATCCCAGAATTTTTTCTGAAGCGATAGCACTGATATTCATCAGCATAAACTCCAGAAAAAATGTCTGGGATCCAGTAAATCTCACTTAACAAAATTATACGAAAGATATTATTTATTGAAACTTACTGGATTCCCGCCTCCGCGGGAATGACAAAGTTATATTTATGAAACAAATAAAATTAGATTTGAATAACACAGAAAAAATATTAAATAACGCTGCTGAAATTCTAAAAAGCGGCGGAGTTATTATTTATCCCACGGACACTCTATACGGACTTGGCGCGAATGCTTTAAACGAGGATGCTGTTTTAAAAATTCAAAAAATAAAAAATCAGGACAGAAATAAACCAATTTCAATTATTGTCAGAGATCTGAAAATGGTGAGAAAAATCGCCTGTCTTGATTCTAAAGTAGAAAAAATATTAAATAAAATCTGGCCAGGACCGATCACGGTTGTTTTAAGAAAAAAAGATATTGTTTCAGATATTTTAACTGGAAACGGTGAAACCGTGGCCATAAGAATTCCAGATAATGAATTTATTTCAGCATTAATGGAAAAAATAGATTTTCCGATAACCGCGACGAGCGCGAATATTTCCGGGGAAAATAATTTATTGAAATCAAAAGAAATAATTGCTAAATTTAAAAAAGCGAAATTCGCGCCTGATTTGTTTATAGATGCTGGAGATATAAAAAATCCAACAGCTTCAACAATTATTGATTTGACAACGTCTGTTCCAAAAATACTAAGAACGGGAATTGTCGGGAAAGATAAGATGAAGGATTTTTTTGAGAAGTTTAATTAATAATTCCCAAATCACTATGTCCAATTTTTTCACAAGCCACTATTTAAAACACCATCTCAAGCATGAGATAACTGAGCTTTATACTTCTGTCGCGATCAAAAATTTCGCTTTTTCAATGATCGCGATTTTTGAGCCGCTCTATTTGTATGGATTATATAATTCTATTTCAATAGTCTTTTTGTATTACGCTGTCGTGTATACTCTCTACTTTTTTGCTCTTCCCTTCGGAGCGAAAGCCGCCGCGAAATATGGTTTTGAACATTGTATTTTTTACAGCATTCCTTTTGCGATTTTATATTTTCTATCTCTTTCTCAAATTCCTAATTATGGCTGGATGATATTCGTCGCGATTATTTTTGTAATCATTCACAGAATTTTATTTTGGCCGTCTTTCCATACAGATTTCGCGCATTACAGCGCGAGAGGATTCAAAGGAAGAGAAATGAGCGCGATGTCTTCTATTTCTACTTTAGCGGCGATAATAGGTCCCGTAATTGGAGGTATAATTTTGACAAAATTTGGATTTGAAAGTCTTTTTGTGATTGTCTCAGTTTTAAGTCTGACATCTGTTATTCCGCTTTTTATGACCAGAGAAAAATTTGAGCCTCACGATTTCTCATATAAAAAAGCGCTTAAAAGGATATTAAAGCCATATGGAAGATACAAGAGAAAAAATTTAATAACTTATTTTGCTTTCAGCGAAGAAACAATTGTAATGATTGGCTGGCCTATTTTTATATTTTTTATAATAAAAGAATTTTATTTAATAGGCGCGTTGATGGGCGCTTCGGCGCTATTCATTGCAATAACAAATCTCTATGTTGGAAAATTGTCCGATAAATTAAACACAGACAAAAGAGAAAGATTGTTGGCGTCAAGCGCTTCTCTCTATTCCGTTTTTTGTTTTTTGCGTCCTTTTGTCGGGGGATGGTTTAGTGTTTTATTGGTTGACTTTTTTTCTAA
>JAGLIN010000069.1 GCA_023142975.1 Candidatus Parcubacteria bacterium | reverse complement strand
TAAAAAAATGGCAGCGTAAACACCATATCTGATATTGTTAGCGCATATCAGGGTAAAAATAAAAAGAAATATTATCGGAACTATAATCATAATTATAAAAACAAAGGCTTTATTCGTTTAATTCAACGGACTTTTGATATTTTTCTTGCTATAATTTCTAAGTCTTAGCTCATCTTCAATTTTTTTCAAAAGCTCTGTTAATTCCATAAAATTTGTGCTATATTGAAAATGTTGATGGATGAATAATATCATGTATTCGCATAATATTCAAATATAATCTATTAATAAACGACTAATTCGCATAATAACGAGTTGTACGAAATTCTCTTTTGTGAAAAAATAAAAAAAGGAATTTTGGCACTTTTTAATCTTTAAATTTTATCACCATGGAAAACAAAAAGTAATAAAGCAAACGAATTTATTAAAGGTGAGGTTCTTAAATTAGAACGAAATTCATTCGCTGTTAGCATTATTGTTACAGTGACAGGTTATACTGGAATAACTTTTTGGCTAAACGCAATTCGTGCCACTGCACCGCTCTGGTTCGTGTGGGTTTTAATTATTGTACAGTTTGCTTTATACTTTTCGATTTTCATATCAAGTTATCGACGTGCCATAGTATGTGGTCTTAACAAAAATATAAGCTTAATTATTTTTACAGCTCTTGCTGTACTAGGAAGAGTGAATGATTGGGAAATATTAGTTATTCCACTAGCTATAATTGTCATACTTATATTTTCTATGAAAACCAAAAATGTTTCAGACGACAAAAAACATCTATTGCCAGAACATCGAAACAAGGAGAATTAAAAAGTGCCAAAATAAATATTAAATTTTTTTCACAAAAGAGAACTCGAGGGGGCGCTGCGCTTTCGCTACACTTCGTTCCGCTCACCCTCGTACAACAAAGTATATCTGGTTCAGGGCTCAGCTCGCCTCTCTCCCAAATTTTTCTTTCACTTCGTTCCAGAAAAACTTCAGATATACTCAACGTTATATGAAATTAAACACAGTAATTTATTTTTTATGAAATTAAAAGAATTTATAACATTTAGATTATCTAAATTTCTAACTGCGTCAATTGTTGCTTTAATTTTCAACATATTTTCAGCATGTCGTTCCACTTGTGACGATTATTCTAATACTTGCCAATCATCATTTTCAGATCCTTTTTGTTTTATAACAATTTTTTTAACATATTTTGTAATTACTTGGACGATCTATTCATTAATAATGAGTTTAAAAAAATAAATTACTGTGTTTTACATCACATAACAGCGTGTATCTGGGATTATAATAAAAACGTGTATCTGATAGTTCATATTCATCCCATTGAAATCGGGATGAAAACTTCAGATGACACGCATATGTTATGAAATTGCGGTGTAAGATAATTATATATATGAGGGATTAAACTATGAACAATATAATTAATAAGGTTTAAAAAAATCTTTCACTCAAATTTTATTTTTACTCTTTGTGTCAATTAAAAAATTATTATTTAAATTTATATGGAAAAAACTAAAAACGAAACGACTACTATCAATAAAAAAAATGCTTGGCGGAATCGTACCAATGATGCCAATTATCGGAATATTATTATCAAAAGGCTAAGTTGGCCCACTGATCTTATTTTTAATGGGCATAGCTCTTGGAATATATACTGGCAGAGTTTCTATGGTAAATCAAAAAAAGCAAAAATAAAACCTGAGATATTCCTAAACGTCATACGCAATAAATAGAAACTTCTTTTTTCTTTTTAGATTTTTTTGGTGATTTATTTAATACTTTCTATTTAACACTAACACCGAAAGAGAAATAATAACCGTAAAAATTCCCAAGATCGTCGGCGAATAAATCGGGGTGTCAAAAAAAGAATGAACAGAAAACCAAATAAGAGAGCCGATGAGACCGACAGCGATAATTTTAAAAAATTCGTCATCGCTGTTTTTGTTTGTTTTATATAACTGAAATATTGTAATACTTATTAACAACAGCCAAACAACCAAGGCAAAAATTCCCATTTCCGCCCCGATGTCTAAATACAAATTGTGCGCGTAAACTGGAGACCTGTATTCAATGGTTGGATTTATCTCAAGAGAATAATTTCCAATGCCAACACCAAATAAAAAATTATTTGCAAATATTTCAGATCCTTGGTTCCAATTCTTTAGTCTCTCCGAATTTGATCCTTCGTTAAAATCAAAAGAGGATAAAAATCTATTAACAACCGATTGCCCTGTTGTTAATAAAAATATTATTGCAATTGTAGAGATCAGTCCTAAAATTATTTTTTTATTAAAAGAAATTTGCCGCCAAAGAAGAATTATAGTTATCCCAATTCCCGTTATCATTCCTAAATATCCTCCGCGGGAAAAAGTCAGGAGTTCCGCAAGAAGCATTGTGATGAGAATAAGAAATAGAAATTTATTATCTATAAATTCGGAAGGCGACATTCGCGAATGTCGCCTTCGTTCAACAAGAACAATCGCCAGCACAATCGGTATTAAAAGCCCCAAATAAAAAGAGAACATATGCGGATCCGGAAAAAGAGAGAAAGCGCGCAGAACAGTCGCGCCGCTTATATTTACAAGCCAGCTTGGATTAGAAAGAACTTCAGCGCCAAAAGTGTTGCCGTAAAAAAGAGGGGACACATATTTACTCCAAAAAATAATTATCGGATCAATGCCAATCAGAAATTGCAAAGCGAATTGGACAACGCCAATTAAAGACAGTATAAACCCGCTAAAAATAAGCGCGTTTAATATTTTATAAATATAATTTTTACTATTATTTGCAACGGTAGAGACGAGGCAATGCCTCGTCTCTACTTTATTTGATATTGAGGTAATTATAAAATACAATGGGAAGATAGACAAAAAGACAAGTAACTTTCTGATCGCTCTCTCGCCGTCCCACGCTTGAGTCATGGAAAAGATTGCAACAGATAGAAGTGCGAAAATAAATATTGTCTGCAAATTAAATCTGATCACAAATCTTTTTTCTGCCAGTGATTTAATTATCCAAACCGCGAAAAGATAAAGTATAAAAACTCTTCCCGAAGCAAGATCAATTCCGGCAGAAATATTAAGAGCCGTCTGAAAAGGAATATAAAAAATCAGTAAGATTAAAACTTGATTAAGATATTTAAAGGAAATTATAATAAATAAAATTGATGCCAGTGAAAATAAAATTGAAAAATTATAAAAAGAAATTAAACCTCCCGCAAAAACGGCTATTAAAATAATGGCTAAATATTGAAATCTTGTTTTTCTAAAATCTATCAGCATCTTGCTTCATAAAAAAAATAACCCTGCAATAATTATGGGCTATTATTTGGTTTAAGGCAAATAGAACTACACGCATTATTAAATTGTTACATTGCTATATTGTTACGCATAGCACAGTTTAACAATATAACTATATCTCAAACTTAACCTTCTTTACCAAGCCATATCCCACTTTTTTATTAATCTTGTTTTTTATCTCATCTTCCTTAAATTTAAATTCCTGCGCCAGCACGGAACTTAAAACGGCGACTGTGAGCGCGCCGTTTTTGAATTTGATTGCTTGAGATTTTTCAGCTACTTTTTGTCCAAAAATACTTTTTATCACTTCCTGCCAAAACTGGCAAACTTGAGCTGCTTTTACTTGTTTGTCAATTCCAGCCTTATTGATGGACTTTTTTAGATCGTAATTTATAGAAGTGAGCATAGTGATAAAATAAAAATAACATCTACGCCCGCACTGGCATAATTACATAAATTAAATCTTTATCTGTAGCCGAAGTTAAAACCGTTGGCAATTTTTCACTATTAATTTTTAAAATAGCCTTCTCTTTGTCTATTCCGCCAAAACCATCGCTTAAATAACGATGATTATACATCGCCTCTAAATCATTTCCTTTTATTTCCGCTGCTACTTTTGTATTATTATTGCCAATTTCACTCGCTTCAGAACTTACTTCTAAAATATTAGAATTTGAATACACTTTTAATCTAATATTATTACTGGAAGCGCTAACAAATAGTCCCGCGACCCTAATTGCGTTAGCGATTTCATCAACATTTACAACCGCTTCCGTTTCAAATTTGTCTGGAATAATTTGTTTATAATCAGGATATTTCCCTTCTAATAAACGAGAGATCATATTAGCGTTATTGAATTTAAAAAGGATTTGGTTTTCCGAAATTATAACTTCTAATAAATTTTCATTATCATCTAAATCTCTTATTAATTCTTGCACAGCATTTTTAGGAATTATCACGGAACTTATATCTCCAGCTAAATTTAACGCTTCTTTATTTATATTTTCTTTTTTTAAAGTTAAGGCTTTTTCCGCCAAACGATAGCTATCTGTCGCGACTAATATTATTTTATTCTGATCAAGTTTTGATAAATCCAAAAGCACCCCCGTTATTTCAATTCTTGACTCACTACTTGAAACTGCTGGCAAAACTTGTATTAATGCTTGTTTAAAATCAGAATTATTTATTTTAAACACTGGCTCTGCTTCTATTTTTGGTATTAATGGATACTCCTTTGCGCTTAGACCTTTAATATTTGTCTTATATTTATCACATTTTATATTTAAAACATCCTCTTTTAATTTTATTTCCACATTGCTATTGGGCAAGCTTGAAATGAAATTAGCAAATAATCTAGTTGGAACCGTTATCTCTCCTTCTTCTTCAATTTTACTTCCCACCCAATAATTTATTCCTAATTCCAGATTTGTAGAACTTAGTTTTAATCTTCCTTTATCTGTTTTTAATAAAATATTATTTAATATTGGTAATGTGGCATTTTTATTTATAATTTTTCCAACAACACCAAGAGCCTTATTTAAATTTTCTTGTGTACATATTAATTTCATACTTATTTTTTTAAGTGGATTAAATTTTTACAGTAATTATTATTTTATTATTATTTAAAATAGTAGTTGTTATAGTAAGAAGTTTTTAAGTGGAAAAGTTTATTTTTTGTTTAAATAAAGGTAAAATAAGCTTTCTTTAAATTGTTATTAAGTGTGTTGAAGGGTTGTTAATAAATGCTGTATAAGTTTAGGAGTTTTAAAAACAGTTTTTATGTTCTATTTTTATCCTTATATTATCAACAAGTTTTAGTAGTAGTTATTAACAGGTTATTCAGGTTTTTTTTGAAGGCGACATTCTAGAATGTCGCCTTCAAAAAAAACCTATTCATTATAAATCTTTTCAATTATCAGTCGTATTTCTTGTTCTATAACTTTATCATTTTCTATTTCTTTGGATATTTTATCGTAAGCATGCATAGCGGTGGTATGGTCTCGTCCTCCAAGCCAGCTTCCGATTGAAGGGAAAGAACTTTTAATTTCGCTTCGCATCAAATACATCGCAATTTGCCGTGGCTTTACAATTTCGTTTTTTCTGCTTCTGTTTTTTAAGTCATTAAGAGCAACTCCATAGAAAGAAGAAACATTTTTCAAAATATCTTTTGGCGTGGTAGCCTTTTTTATTGGCTGGGAAATTATTTGCGATAAAATTTCTGTTGTTTTTTCTATGTCTGGATAGCTATTATTAAGCTCGCAGATCGCTATAATTCTATTAAGCGCTCCTTCAAGTTCTCTAATGTTTTTTTGAATGTGTAAAGCGACATAATTTAAAGACTCTTCTGGCATTTCAAAATTCCGCTCTTTTATTTTTGCTATTAAAATGGCCAAGCGCGTTTCATATTCCGGGAATCCGATGTCGGCAATCATTCCCCCTTCAAATCGCGAGCGCAATCTTTCTTCCAGCGCGGGGATAGCTTTTGGAGGACGGTCGCTGGAAATTACCACTTGTTTATTTTGTTCATAAAGCGTATTAAAAGTATAAAAGAATTCTTCTTGAGTTTTTTCTTTGCCAGCTAAAAACTGAATATCGTCAATAATCAAAACATCTATTTTTCTATAAAGATCTTTAAAAGGTTTTGTATTTTTTCCAGAAATAGCGTTTATCAGTTCATTTGTGAATTTTTCCGATGAAGCATATTTAATCTTTTTCTTTGGCGCGTTCTTTAATAATTCATTTCCTATTGATTGGAGAAGATGAGTTTTTCCAAGTCCGACTCCGCCATAAATAAACAAAGGGTTATAAACGACGCCAGGCTTTTTGCTGACAGCCGAACAAGCGGCGTAAGCAAGTTCGTTATTAGAGGCGACAACAAAACTATCAAATGTGTATTTTGGATTTAGATTGCCGTTAAGATTAGTCTCTTTTTTGTTGCTCTCAAAATCTTTGTAAGAGGGTTCCTCGGGTTCTACATTTGAAGATATATTTCTTTTTGGCGGTTTAAAATCACCGCTAATCTTATAGGTAACTTTTTTGACTTGCGGACAAATCTTTTGAAGCGCTTTTAAAATGAATTTGTGATATTTGTTCTCCAGCCATTCTTTCGCGAATCCATTGGGAACGCCAACCGTGATTTCTTCTTGGTTAATAGAAATAATGCTTGTGTTTTTAAACCAAGTAGTAAAGCTCGCTTTGCTTATGGAGAGTTCAAGTTCTCCCATAACGGCTTGCCATAGTTGTTCGTTGGTCATAATATTACGGTAATAAATAGTAATTTATAGTAACTCGTTGTAATTAATTGTAATTATTAAATTACAATCAATTACAACTAATTACAATATTTACATTATATCACAGATAGTTTTAGAAGAAAAATGGCTTAAATTAAAGAAGGGTGTTTATAAGGTGTGGATGAAATGTGGAGAAGAGGGGAAATAAAAAAAGAGTCATCAAATGATGACCTTTGGAAAATTGGTTTACGCTAATCTTTCAGAGAAGCGCTTTTTATATTCGGTGAGAACTGTTTTTAGAGATTCTAAATCCGTTACAATTTCTCCACCATTCAAGTGAATAAAATATTCAACTTGTAAATTTACTATACTTCCCTCATTGTCGGCGCTTAGGCGAAAATCTCCTCTATAACCAAAAACGGTTTTCTTAAAGGCCGAAGCATAGCCTATTTCTGCGGCTGTGCCACTATCAACATCAGGACCATCAAGTACTGCGATAATGATGTCGGATTCTTTTATAGCTTTTCTGTTATTATCTCCTATGACGGGATTAATTTCCCTCCATTTTTTTCTTTTTTCCTGTCCATATGGGAGCGCTTGAACCGAATTTATCAACTTTTCGGGAGTTAAAGCCCACGGATCACGAATCTCAAATCCGATTTTGTCTATTGAAGGCATGAGTATCATACCAAGAAATAGTCTTCCTGCTTCAGAAAAGCCCAATGGACTGGCAATATATGCTATTGGTTTCATTTTATCTGAACCTCCTTAAACTAAATCTAATATATTTTACTTATTAAAGCTTGTCAACTTTTTTCAGTCCTGATTTTCTTCTTCCATTGACTAACATTAAAAACCATATTATACTACTCATAGCTTAAACAAGTTATTTATAATAATGAAAAGAACATATCAGCCGAAAAAGAAAAAGAGGGCGCGGACACATGGATTTAAAGCCAGAATGCAAACTCCCAGCGGGAGGAATGTTTTGGCCGCGCGGAGAAAAAAGGGAAGAAAGAGTTTGACTGTCTAATTTTATTAAGAAGTCCTAATTTTATGTCATCTCGAAGGAGTCGCAACGACTGAGATATCTATAAACCCTCTAAGTTTCATTCAAGCATATATTATCTTTTGCATAGTTCTATTTATAGGTTTCTCACCCTGACGGGTTCGAAATGACAGAAGGTAGGCAAATTTTAACGCTATGCTTAAAAAAGAACTTAGAATAAGAAAACAAAAGGACTTTGATAATATTTTTAGCAAAGGAGCGTATTTTTCTGAAAAGTTTTTAGCGTTGAAAGTTGTTAAAAATGATTTAGAAATATCCAGATTCGGTTTTATTGTTAGCAATAAAATTTCCAAAAAAGCGGTAGAGCGAAATAGAATAAAACGATTACTAAGAGAAACGGTTAGATTGAAGCAGAATAAAATAAAATCAGGTTTTGACGCAATCTTTATTTTTAGAGGCAAGGAAGTTGAAAAAAGTTTTGAAGATGTTGACGCAATTGTGGAAAAACTGTTGAAAAGGTCTGGATTACTCAAATAAAATTATTATTATAGAATTATTCTACGGCGCTTTAGCGCGCGGTTCGTGAGGTTTTAACCTCCCGAGAAAATAAATAGTTTTATTGAGCTAAATTTCGTGAGGTTAAAACCTCACGGACCCTCGGCTAAAGCCGGGTAGAAATTATGGCATGCTTAAAATACTTATTTTAAAATCAATCAAACTTTATCAAAAAACCTTGTCCTGCGATCATGGTTTCTTTTCTTTTTTAAATAAATCTTTTTATTTAGGCTGTAGATTTCATCCAACTTGTAGTGAATACGCGTATCAGGCGATAGAAAAATATGGCATTAAGAAAGGCATTTCTTTAGGAATAAAGCGAATTTTTAAATGCCATCCTTTCTCTAAAGGAGGATGTGATTTATTGAAATAGACAATTTTCAATGCTGTCATCCTGAGCTTGTCGAAGGATGGGAAGCACGCTAAATTTATCACCCTTCGACAAGCTCAGGATGACAAATATAGCTAATTTATAAAATTAAAACAAATGAATTTTTTAGTATCCTTCTATAACGAAATACTTTACTATCCTCTTTTTAATCTGATGGTGTTTTTTTATAATGTAATCCCGGGGCAGGATATCGGAGTGGCAATAATCGTAGTAACTTTATTGGTTAGATTCGCGCTATATCCGATGAATAGTAAATCTATCAAAAGCCAGAGGGCAATGCAGGCTATTCAGCCAGAAATGAAGGAAATTCAGAAAAAATATAAAGAAGACAAAGAAAAACAGGCCAAAGAGCTGATGGCATTGTATCAAAGACGCAAAGTAAATCCTTTTTCGGGTTGTTTGCCTTTGTTGATTCAGTTCCCTGTTTTGATCGCTCTTTATCATGTTTTCATTAATGGTTTTAAAGAAGAGAGTTTGGCGATTCTATATCCTTTTGTTAGTAATCCTGGACACCTGAATCCCATTTCATTCGGGATAATGAATTTATCTGAAACTAATATCTGGCTGGCTTTGATTGCCGCCAGTTTGCAATATTTCCAGACGAAGATGCTGATGGGACAAAAGAAAAAGAAGGAAGATAAAAAAGAAGACGAGAATCAAGAAAAAACAGCAGAAGAAAAAACTCAAGATTTTGCTCAAGCGATGACAAAACAAATGATCTATATAATGCCCGTGATAACTTTTGTTTTCGCAATGAGTTTTCCTTCTGGACTGGCTCTTTATTGGGCGGTGACTACGCTATTTGCGATTGTCCAGCAGTATATTATAATGAAAAAGCAGAAGAAAAAAGAACAGGAACAGGAAGTAGAAGTTGTTAAATAAATAAATATAATTCTATGAGCGAAGAAAACAATAAACTCGTCAAAGAAACGGTAATTGAACTTCTGGATATTATGGGTTTGGAAGCAAAAATAGAGGAGGAGAGAATTGAAGATGTTGGAGGGGAACGAGAAGTATACACAATTAATTTAATAACAGAAGATCCAAATCTTTTGATTGGACAATACGGGTCAAATTTACAGTCTCTTCAGCATATAGCGAGCATTATAATTAGAAGAAAAGCATTAGAAAAAAGTGGCGATGAAAATAAGGACAATGAAACAAAATTTAACATTGATATTAATGATTACAAAAAGCAAAAAAGAGAATCAATAATTAAGCTTGTTGATACAATCGCGAATCAGGTTGTCTATAACAAAAATTCAGTCGCGCTGAGACCGATGTCTGCTTATGAAAGAAAGATGGTTCACTTAGAAATATCTTTACGGGATAATTTAACGACTGAAAGCGTGGGAGATGATTTGATGAGAAAGGTGATTATTAAGTATGTTGAGGAATAAATAGCGGTGATTTGTTGAAATTTATGGTAATTGATTGCAACTAATTGTAATTTATGGATTTTTTTAATCCAATAAAAAAAGCGGAAGTTATTAGGGAGAAATTAAGGAAAGACGGGAAGTATTTGATTTCCAAAATAGAAGGAAGTAAACAAGAGGGTGGAACAAGGAAAGTGCTTGATGCATATTTTCGATATAAAGATTATATGGATAGTGAAGAATGGTTTCACGCTTCAGAAAAAGAAATTTGGTCGCCAAAGTTTTTGGGACTTGTTGAAAATCTTTGGTCAAAACCGATTCAGGAAGTTAAAGAATTAGAATTTCAAAATCCATCTTATTCCGCTGGTTTTAGATTAAGCGGCGACCCGAGAAAATTCAGTAAAGTGTTTACCATTCAGTTGGCGGGTTGTGATTATGATTGTAATTATTGTTATGTGCCAAAAGAATTAAATGTCGCTAATCCGAAACTGGGAAAATATTTCTCCGCCGAGGAAATAATTAATCACTTCTTATTAGCCAAAGAAAATTCAAAGGAGCCGATGAATGTTATCAGAATAAGCGGAGGCAATCCGACGATTGTTCCGGAAATAATTATAGATATTTATAACGAAATAAAAAAGCGCCAATTAAGTGTTTATCTTTGGATTGATTCGAACCTATCCACGCCGAAGTATCTGGAGGATTTAGGAAGTGAAATCAAAAATATTCTAAAACAAAAAAATGTCGGTGTGGTAGGATGCTTTAAGGGAGCAGACGAAAAAGATTTTGCTATCATAACTGGCGCTGAATCAGAATATTACGAAAAACAATTTGAGACAGCAGAATGGTTTTTGGATTGCGGAACCGATTTTTATGTTTATTTGCCAGCTTTGATTTACGGAAATAATGTTGAAGAAAAGTTGAAAGCATTTATTGAGCGCTTAGGAAAATTGAATAAAAATTTGCCATTACGGATAGAAGTTTTAGAAATTATAGATTTTCCTTGGGCAAAATTAAATATGGATAGAGCTGAAAAATTAGGAAGACCTTTGCCCAAAACTGATCAGAGAATTGTATTTAATTTATGGTATAATAAGCTTTTGCCACAGTTTTACACACAGGAAGAGTTAGATAAATATTGTTGTCAGGTATCATTAGAATAAATTTCTGTTAAGGAATTTCATTTACACTCTTAAAGAGTGAACTCCAAATCTGAAGTTCAGGTTTCAACCTGTAAGAATGTAGTGTTAGATCTAATTTATGAACCTAAATCTTACCCAAAAAATCGCTTATAACGCTTTTTTTTCTGCGGGGGCTCGTGTTGTGGAAGTGGCTCTCGCTTTTCTGATTATCAGGTTAATCGTCGGGTATCTCGGCGAAAGCGGATTTGGCGATTATATAGTTGTAGTTACTTTTATTTATATTTTTTCAGTTCTTGCCGATCTGGGACTTTATTCCATTGTCGTTCGGGAAATTTCTCGCGAAGGCGCGGATGAGAAAAAAATTATCAACAACGCTTTTACCTTGCGTCTCACGGCGGGGTTTTTTATTTTGGGCGTGGCCTATTTTGTTTCTCTATTATTTCCATATTCTAATAATGTGCAGTATGGCATTGCCGTTGCCGCGCTGGGATTTTGGATGCTTTCCAATATTCAGGTTTTGATGGGATTATTTCAAAAACATCTGGCAATGGATAAAGTCGCGCTGGCGGAAATAGCGGGGCGCGTTATTCAGCTATTTTTTGTCTGGTATTTTGTCACTTACGATTTTGGTTTTTTATATATTATTTCCGCGATATTTTTCGGCGCTGTGATAAATTTTATTTTAGTCCTGCGTTTCGCTTCTAAATACACAAAAATAAAGCTACAATTTGATTTTCAGTTTTGGAAAAAATTGTTGATCCAATCTTATCCGCTGGCGATCTCGGCAATTTTGGTTTTAATCTATTTTAAGTTGGACACGATTTTTCTTTCCGTAATGAAAAATAGCGAGGCGGTCGGAGTTTATGGTTTATCGTATAAAATTCTGGAAAACCTGATTTTTTTTCCGGCAATGATTGTTGGGCTGACGATGCCGATTATGAGCAAGTATATTTTTATAGAGAGAGATAGATTTAAATCGGTGGTCCAAAGAACTTTGAATTTTTTGATTATCGTTTTTCTTCCAATTGCCTTTGGCGCGGTAATGACTTCCGATAAAATTATCGGATTATTTACAGAAAAAGGATTTTCCGATTCGCCGATGGTTTTAAATATCCTCATCATCGCGCTTGGTTTTATTTTCTTAGGCGCGCTTTTTTCCAATATCATTATTGCCGCCAACCAGCAAAAACGCCTGGCGCAAATTTATTTCGTCGGGATGATTTTTAATGTTATCACTAATTTTATTTTCATCCCGAAATATTCCTACTTCGGCGCCGCGGCAACAACGGTCGCGACGGAGCTTTTGGTTACTGGTTTGATGATTTATGTAATTTATAAAACAATAAATTTCCTCCCGTCTTTTAAAATTTTATTCAAAGCCTTGCTGGCGTCTTTGCTAATGGCGTTAGTTTTAAATTATTTCAGTTATTTAAACATTGTTTATTTAGCCTTGATCGGCGTTGCTGTTTATCTTCCTGTGATTTATTTTATTGGAGGGATTTCTAAGGAGGAGATTGGGAAGTTGAGGAAGAAAGAGAAGTGATGTTTTCGACAGGGATTATTAAAACAAAAAACTGGCTCGTAGCCAGTTTTTAAAGTGTAATTATAGATAAAAGAATTGTTCTATCTCGCATTCTTTATATTTTTAGCATCAAAAATGACTTCTATAGGTAATTCAGAAACTTGAGTGTATTTCCCTTTTTTATCTTTTCTATATTTAATTTTGAATAGATATTCTCCTTCTGTGGTAATTGGAAATCCTTCAAAAGTGATAATCGTCCTCATTCTCTTCATTGCTTTTGGCATTACAAAAGAATTTTCGTATTTATTCAATTTTTTATTATTAGGATCATATAACTCTATTGCAAATTCACCACACCTTTCTTTTTTTATTTCATCGTCCTTCCAAAAACTTACAATTTCAAATTTAGCGGGAATTTTTTTTACTTCATTCTTGTCTGTTTTCTTTTTGTCTATATTAATATTAAATTGTTCAATGCAGTCAAAGATGCTAATCATATTAGAGTCTTTGTCTACAACTGTTTTATTGGCAATTGCCGACCAGATATTTTTCATCGTAGTTATTTTTAGATTTATTAAAATCAAAAGAAGATGGAGTATCAAGAATCAGAATATTATCTTTATCGTCTTCTATTTTATTTTCAAACAGCATAGTTTCAGTATTTTTGTTTTCTAAAAGATCAAGTTTCGGCGGCAATAAAATTGTGTCAAAAGCTTTAGCTATTTTTTGTAAAAATTTTATACTTGGCAAAAAATTTCCACTTTCTAATCGCGCGATACTTGACTGTTTTGTTCCAATTTTCCTCGCTAATTCTTTTTGAGTCATTCCTTTTTTAATGCGCGCGCTGACAATCATTTCTGAAATATCAAAAGCAATATCATCTTTTCTATAATATTCTTTTTTAAACTTGTCATTCTTTAGCAATTCTTTTTTAAATGTTTCAAAATTCATTTTTTTAAATTATTTTTAATAATGTGTTAATTTTTCGTCTATCATTTTTTTGATATTGATAGCATTCTCAAACTCTTTTTGCGGCGTTTTGTTTCCTTGCTTTTTAAAAATGGTCAATATTAGATAATAATTTTTATGGACTATAAAAGTCAAACGATAGCCGTGGGGTCTTAGTTCAAACAGATTATCTTTCAGTTTTTTCACAACTTCTGATTTCAATAACTTTTCTAAGTTTTCTGTTTTAAGTTTTTCTATCATCTTTAAAATTTTCTTTTGTTTTCTTGCATCCAATTTTTTTATTTTTTCATAAACCAGACACTTGCCGCTTGGCTTTTTGTAAAATTCTATTTTCATGGAGGATTTACATGTTTTTAATAAATAATGGTTAATATTGTAATATAACAATTTTGTTATGTTACATAAATATTATAGCACCTGCATTTTTTCTGTCAAATGCATGTCAGTCTATTCTTACAAAATGTGCACAATTTGTCCATTACTAATGGACAAATTGGAATATTTAATATTTAATCTTGATTTTTGGGGTGGGGAGTGGTAGAGTGAGGGTAGGTTAATAAAATTATTCAATTATGAAAACTCAACTTGGACAATTTTTTACTACAAATTCTGACTATATTCTGCAAGGACTCGAAAAGTTTATTGGAAATAAAGAAATTGTTGATCCTTTTGCTGGAAATCAGGATTTGTTTAGATGGGCGGAAAAAAATAACTGTAAAAAAATTACAGGGTTTGATTGTGATAAAAAATATTGCGATAATAAAAAGGTTTTTTGTAATGATTCTTTAAATAACCCTAAAAAATATAAATTTGTTTGCACTAATCCGCCATATTTACACAAGAATAAGGCAGATAAAAAAACAAAGGAAAGATTTTTTGCAGGGATTAATTCTTGCTTTGAAGATTTATATCAGGTTTCTGTTTTTTCAATTCTCAATTGCGAGGAAGGAATTTTAATTGTCCCCCTTAATTTTTTATCAGCGGAGAATTCCAAAAGGATTAGGAATTTATTTTTTGAAAAATTTGAAATAGTAGAATTAAATATTTTTTCCGAACAGGTTTTTGAAGATACGACTTATAATGTAGTTTCTTTTTACTTTAAGAAAAAAAAATGTTACACAGAAAAAAATAAAATTACAGCTACGATTTTACCTCAGAGAGAAAAAACTCCTTTTGTTATTGAAAAAAGGTTTGGCTGGCAATTAGGGGGCAGTTTTTTAAGTAAAATAAAAGAAGTAAAAAATGATTTGGGTATTTTTCGTTTAACAGAAGATTATTTACAGTCAGGTGAATATAAAATAGAAATGGCTCTACAAAACGTTAAGGATAAAAAATTTTTTTCTGTAAGTCAAAGTATAAAGAAAATATTAGAAAAGAATATTTTATTTTTAAGAGCAATTGATAGTAAGAACGGAAAAAAAATTCAACTTGAAGATATAAGAAAGTATGATATTGCTGGGCTTGTTGGAAAAAGCACATCACGCAATATGGCCTATTTAATTTTTAAACATGAAGTTCCAATTCAAGAACAAGAAATATTAATGCAAGAATTTAATCAAGAGCTGGATGAAAATAGGAAAAAATATTTTTCTTTTTTTCTTACAAACTTTCGCGATAACAATCGCAAAAGAATTTCTTTTGATTTAACTTATAAGTTTTTAAATTATCTTTATCAAAAAAAATATGAAAAGCAATCAACATTATTTTAAAATATCACAGCAAAATCCAGAAAAACTTTTAGATAAGTTTTATGTTTTTGACAATAAGCATCCAGACTTAAAAAAATATATTTCAAACACGAAAGAAATTAAAAATATTTTGATTACCATAAAAACACTGCAAAATAAAAAAGAAGAAACAAAGATAGTAGATAAATATTTTTACGAGTTACAAAAAGTTTTATGCGGTACTTCAAATTGTTCGGAGTTTGTTTGTTTTGTAAATGCTTGTGATAATATTTTAGATTCTGTAAAAAATGATATTGATCTACTTAAAAAAATTACAGAAAAGTATTTTAAGAAAAGAATCTTAAATGAAATTGTGCCTGAAGAATGGATTCAGGCAATTTTAGATTCAAATTCTTCAAGAAAAAAAGGCAAGTGCGGAGAAATAAAACTACTTTCAATTTTGCAAAAACTTGGTTTTAGCGAAGCCAAAACTTGGAACGATTTTTCTACAAAAAAGAAATGCGTCGTTCAATTTTCTAAAGCTTTTAGTTTAAAAAATGTTCGAGATAGATTAAATATTAAAATAAAAACTAAAAAGCAAAATAAAGATTTGGATTTAATTATTAAAATTAACAAAAAAATATTTATTGTTGAGGCAAAACATTTAAATACTTCTGGTGGCGGACAAGACAAGCAAATAGCAGAACTTATTGAAATAATAAACTTAAAAGAAAAAAGAGAAGATATTTTTTATATTGCGTTTTTGGATGGAAATTATTCTAATATTCTTTTGGATAATAAAAAGTGTGGAAATAAATTAAAGACACAGCGTAAAGAAATTAAGAAATATTTAAAAAATAATGCAAGAAATTTTTGGTTGAATACAAAAGGGTTTGAAAATTTATTTTTTGATATAGTTTCTTAACAAAAAATATCAAAACTGAAAGTAGTTTCAAAAAGTAGGCAAAGTTAAGTCATAATCAAAATGAACAAAAATAAAAAAATCATTTATATTTTTATAACTTCCCTTTTTCTCTGCGGGAGTTTTTTTGCGTTTGGTAATTTTATTTCGGCGAATAATAATATAGATCATCCCGTCATCAGCGAAATTCAAATCGGCGGAGAAACAGTTTATGACGAGTTTATAGAATTATATAATCCAAATAATTCAGAAATAGATCTTGAGAACTGGGATATAAAGAAAAAGACGAAAAGCGGGAGTGAGAGCAACGTCTTAAATAATATTGAAGGAATAATCCCAGCTTATAGCTATTTTTTAATCGCGCCGCGAGCCAATTGCGGAGAGAGCAAAACAGAAAAATGTTATCAGGGAAATATTCTCGCGGATGATGAATATACAACGAATATGTTTTTGGCCGCCGACAATACAGTTTTGCTTTACGATCATAACGGAAATTTAATTGATAAAATTGGTTGGGGCGAGGCGAGCGATTTTGAGAGCGAAGTTGTAATAAATAATCCAGAAAATAAACAAAGCTTAGAAAGAATAAGTATTAATGGCGCTGTTCAAGATACAAATAATAACAAAAATGATTTTGTTTTGCGAGATAGCTCTGAACCGCGGAACTCAAGTGTTGTTAATAATCAAGAGGCGGAAGATTCGGAATCTGATGATAATCAAAATATTGACGACAACAGTGAAACACACCCCAGCCCCTCTCAAGAGGGGAATAAAATAATTGTCACAGAGTTTTTGCTGAATCCAGAGGATAGTGATAGAGATAATGAGTTTATTGAAATATATAATAATGGCGATGTGAAAGTTGATTTGGGCGGATGGATTTTGGAAGATAAAATGGGCAGTGTAAAAAAGTTTATTATTCCAGATGGAGTTGAAATAGACGCTGGAAAATATAAGGCGTTTTATAGCGATGAAACGAGAATAGCTTTGAATAATTCAGGAGATGGGATTGTTTTAAGAAATAAGAGCGAAAACATTATCAACGAAACTCAAATAAGTGGCGCGGCTTTAGAAAAACAAGCATTTGCTTTGGATGGAAATAAAAATTGGGTTTGGACATTGAGGCCGACGCCGGGAAGGGGGAATATTATTGAAGTTGAGGAAGAAGCGAATGAAGAAAAAGATAATGAAACAAAAAGCGGTAACAACGATGACGACGACGAAATCCCCCTCGCCCCCTTTGTGAAAGGGGGAATTGACGGCGACGATTTTGATTTTTCGGATAAAGTAATAATCTCTGAAGTTTATCCGAATTCGGAAGGGAGAGACAATAGAAACGGCAGTTATGAGTGGATAGAGTTGTATAATGACTCTGATCGTGATGTTAATTTAAGCGGCTGGATGATTGATGATATTTTAGAAAAAGGAAGCAGGGCGTATCTTATAGAAAATGAAATTATAAAAGCGAGAAGCTATAAAATATTTGATGCCGCTTGCACGAAAATCGCGCTTAATAATACTGGCGATGAAATTAATGTTCTTTGGCCAGACGGAACGGTTGTTGATAAAATAAAATACGAAAAAGCGGACGAGGGTCTGTCGTATAATTTAGCTAAAGATGATAGTTGGTTCTGGAGTTCTGTGATCACTCCTGAAGAAGAAAATAGAAATGCAAATGTTAATAGAAATAATATAGTGGAATATAACGCGCAGGATTATCCAGATTATTATTCAGACGAGGAGTATTTTGTGGACGAAGAATTTGAAGATGGTTACGGAGACGAAGAAAATTTAAATATGGATTATGTGGAAGTTGATTTGAAAGATATAGAGCATTTTACAAAATACTCAAGAATAAAAACCAGCGGAATTGTTTCCACGCCGCCGGGAATATTTTCAAATAAAGCTTTCTATATTTCCGGAAGCGGAATTCAGGTTTATAGCTATGAGGATGAAATCCCAAATTTAAATGTTGGCGATGAAATTGAAATAATCGGCAAGATTTCAGAAGTGGGAGGAGAAAAGAGAATTTTGATTGATAAAAGTGAGGATGTGAAAATTATAAGCAGCGATAATTTAGTTGAGTCAAAAATCATTTCAACGGGCAATATAAATGAGGCATTTGAAGGATGTCTGATAACTGTTGAAGGAAAGTTCGCGCGAACAAAAAACGATGTATTTTATCTTGACGATGGAAGCGGGGAAGTAAAGGTCTATATAAAACCGCAAACAGGAATTATTAAACCGAAAATAGAAAAAGGCGACCGGATGGTAATTACCGGACAAGTAAGCCAAACTTCTTTGGGATACAGAATTTTACCGAGGTTTCAGGGAGATGTGAAATTGAGCAGAGTAACCGGAGCGGCAAAAGTATTTGGTGTTTCGGGCGATCAGAAAAATGCTGAAAATAATGAAGAAGAAAACAAAAAAGACAAGCTTGCTTTTTATGGTATAATGGGAATAATAGGATTGGCGATTTTGGTTGATTGGATTAGGATTAGGATGAATAGAAGAAAAGGTAATTGAATATTAAATATTGTTTTGGAGTGAGGGCTTCAGTCCGATGGTCAAATTAGTTGGACTGACGCCCTTGCTCCAAATAATAATCAATTTAAATCTTAACTAAAAAACTAACAAAAAAATTATGACAAACAAACTATACAAGTCAGGAGGATATCTCAAAGTTAATTTAATTAAAGACGCTTTGATTAACGCTAAGGATGAAGGAAAATTGCCGAATGTTCGGACTGAAAAAATAAGATATGCCGTGGAGGCGTTTGAAGAAAAAATGGAAGAACTCAAGTCAAAAGTCGGAACGCAAATAACTCAGAAAGAAGTAAAGCTTTTGCTTAAGTCATTATTGCTTGAAAAACACGACAAGGTGTTCGATAGCGAATGGCGGGTTATTGAGGAAATTCTTTTAGACAAAGATTTTGATTTAGATTGAAGAAAATAAAATAAAATTGTTCAAGCTGCTAATTTTTTGTTATAATTAAAACAAATGAAGATCTTTTATTGTGTCTAATATTTTTATTATGTCTAACAAAATATTTCTTCAAAAATTAGGTTTTATTCCAAAAGAAAACACCGAGGGCGTTTTTTATAAAAGTTATAAAACCGCTGGAGATTATTGCGTTGAAGTTGATATTGAAAAAAAGCAGTTTATTTTTGGAACTAAAATCAAATCAGAAAATAAAACAACTCAAAATTTTTTCCAAGAAGAGAATTGGGTTATTTTTGAGTGCGTAAATCGCTTACTTGAAAAAGGATATAAGCCCGAAGATATTATTTTGGAAAAAACATGGGGAACTGGACATGGTACAAGCGGAAGATTGGATATTTTAGTGAAAAAAAATAAGCAAGCATATTTAATGATTGAATGCAAGACTTATGGAAATGAATTTGAAAAAGAATTTAAAAAAATGCAAAAGGACGGCGGACAGCTTTTTACTTATTTTCAACAAGACACAAAAGCTGAATATCTAATGCTCTACACTTCTGAATTTGACGGAAAAGAAATAAATTACAAAAATGAAATAGTAAAAACAGAAGAACATTATAGGGATGCTGGAAATGTGGAAGATTTTTATAATAGATGGAATAAAATTACTAATCAAAACGGGATTTTTGAAAGCTGGGTAAAAGCTTATCATTTTGAGAACAAGGCGCTTACAAAAAAAGATCTCAAAACGCTTGCGGAAGAAGACAGTGAATCTATTTTTAACAGTTTTGAGTCTATTCTGCGGGCGCATTCTGTTTCTGATGCGCCAAACGCTTTTAATAAAATTTTCAATCTGTTTTTAGCAAAAATTTTTGACGAAAAAAAGAAAGAGTCTGACGAACTTGATTTTCAGTGGAAAGAGCGGCGCGATGATCATGTTGATTTTCAAGTTCGGCTTATTAATCTTTATAAAGAAGGAATGAAAGCTTTTTTAGAGAAAGAAGTTGAAGGAATTAAAGATAGTGATTTTAGTTATGAAACACAGGAAGAGCTTAAAGAAAAAAAGAAAAAGATATTGATGTTTAATAATGTTTTTGCGATTAAAGAAGTTTTTGATAAAGAAACCTTTGAAGATAATGCCAAAGTTCTTAAAGAAGTGGTGCAGCTTTTATCAAAATACAAGATTCGCTATCCTCGTCGACAACAGCATCTGAGTAATTTTTTTGAAAGACTGCTTACTACTGGATTAAAACAAAGAGCGGGACAATTTTTTACTCCTCCACCAGTGGCGCGTTTTGTCATTAAATCGCTTCCATTCCAAAAGGTTATTCAAAAAACATTTGCTGAAAATGAGATTCCAAAACTCCCAGCCGTTATTGATTATGCGGCTGGAAGCGGACATTTTCTTACGGAGGTAATGGAAGAAATTCAAAATATAATAAACGCAACAAACGCTGATAATTTTTATCCTGATGTTGCTAATCAAATAAAGGTTTGGAAAATTCGTGAGTATGACTGGGCGGCGAAATATATTTATGGAATTGAAAAAGATTATCGATTAGTAAAGGTCGCAAAAGTCGGATGCTATTTTTACGGGGACGGGCTTGCTCAAGTAATTTACGGGGACGGACTTGATAATTTTTCTAAATCAAAAAGTTATCGCGGATTGCTTCATAAAAATGCCGAGAAACCGCAGTTTGATTTTTTAATCTCAAACCCTCCCTATTCTGTTGATAATTTCAAAAGAGACATAAAAAATAAAAATCCAAAAGAAAGTTTTACACTTTATAATGGCTTTGTTGCACGAACATT
>JAGLIN010000068.1 GCA_023142975.1 Candidatus Parcubacteria bacterium | reverse complement strand
ATTCTACGGTGTGATGTCTATATATAAGGTTAAAAATATAGTTATCATATTAACAGTTAGAAAAATATAAATTCTAATAAACTAAGAAAAAAAATATGAAACAAAAAAGACTTTATCGATCACAAACAGACCGTGTTTTGTTTGGTGTTTGCGGAGGACTTGGAAAATATTTTGGAATTGATCCAGTTATCTTCAGGATATTGTTTGTATTGTTTCTCTTTATTGATGGAATCGGACTTATCGCTTATCTGATTATGATCCTGATCATTCCAAACGAAAGAGGCGTTGGAAGAGATGATAAAGAAAAAGGAGAGGTGGATGAGTTTGCGGAAAAAATTGAAAAAAGCGCGGAGGAGCTTGCAAGCAAGGTGGAAACAGGCGAGTTTATTCCGAGCGGGAAATCCGCTAATTATTTAGGCATTTTTATAATTTTTATCGGGTTATTATTTTTGGCAAGAGAAACTTTTCCTTTACAATGGTTATTCCACAGCGATGTTATTTTGCCGTTCGCAATAATATTATTAGGTCTGTATATTGTTTTAAAAAGTAAAAAATAAATATGGAAAACAATGATACTGAGCAAAACAATGATCAAGGGCAAAAGCCCTCTGAAAAAGAACAGCCATCCTATGATCGTCAAAACAAAGGATTTAATTTCGGCAACCTGTTTCTGGGTTTGATTATTCTGTCTGTCGGAATATTTTATCTTTGTAAAAATTATGGCTGGCTTCCGGAAAATTTGAATCTGGAAATTTTGCGGCTTTGGCCGATTCTTATTATCGCCGTTGGCTTGTCGCTTCTTAATAACAAGGGCTTCTTGTCAAAAACAATTGGTTTTATAATTTTTCTGATTGTAATCACAATTACATCGTTTCTCATATTCTATGGGGTTAAAAACGATACGAAGCCTGTCTTGAATGAGAATCCTTTTAAAATTGAAAGAAGCGAGAAAACAAATTATTCATCTGTTGCGATCAAGAGCGGGGTGGGAAAAGTGAACATCACGGGCGGATCAGAAGAATTTGCTGAAGGTAATTTGAGATCCAATATTTCAAATCTCAAAATAGATAACGACACATCAAGCGAAAAGCAAAAACTGTCTCTGGAGGTTGAAAGCAGGGACAGAATAGAATTACTAAGCGAAGTTAAAAATGATCTAACGGTAAAGCTGAATTCCGAGTTGCCCACGGACATTTCTTTGAATCTGGGAGTGGCTGATTCAAAACTTGATCTTAGAGAAGTCTTGGTTAATAATCTTGATATTGAAATTGGAGTCGCAAATTTGGATTTGATTATGGGAGACAGAGCTGAAATGGCAAAAGTAAATTTGAGATCAGGCGTAAGTTCTGTCAAAATCAGTTTGCCTGACAATGTCGGGTCAAAGATAATTATCAAAGAAGGGCTTTCGTCAAAAGAGTTAAAAGATTTTGAAAAAATTGATGACGAAACTTATCAAACCGCAAATTATGACGAAGTGGAAAAGAAAATTGAAATAGATTTGGATATAGGGATTTCAAGGTTGGAAATTAATCATGATATATAGAGATGCTATTTTTCACCTTGCGGGAATTTTTCTCGTTTTTTTGTTATTTTTTTTACATATTTTGGGCAGTATTCTTGCTTATTTAAGAGAAAAGAGTAGAATTATAGTAAATAGATAATAAATATACAGAAGACGCTGTACATTTTATAATAATGAACAATAGAAGTGTGGCGAGAAACCGTGACTATTTTTTTAAATAAAATTTTTTTATGGCACATATATTTCTTGACGAAAGCGGACAGTTTACAAAACATAATAACGAAAAATATTTTGTTGTTGCTTCTTTTATTGTTGGAAATCCGCGAAGAACAGAAAAGAAATTTAGATCATGGCAGAGAACAAAATTCCCTCGAAAACTTCGTTGCCAGCCAGAAATTAAATTTTCAGAAATTAAAATTGAAGATAATCTTCGATTAAAAACTCTGAAATTTATTGCCAATTTAGATGTTAGAATTCATTATGTATATCTTTTGAAAAAAAATATTCCTATGAATTATTACAGAAAAGAGAAATTACAAAGTGGTCATTTGTATACTAATATTATTGGGGAGGAGTTAGAAATGTATTTGCCAGCGAATGATTTAGAGTTTAGAGTTTTTTGCGACAAGAGACATTTAAAGGGAATTAAAAGATCAGAGTTTAAAGAGATATTAAAAGCAAGGCTGTTGCCACAGATGTCTAGTAAATCTATTGTTCAAATCGAGATAATTGATTCAGAACAGAATATGAATATTCAAATTTCTGATTGGATTGTTGGAGCTTTAGCAAGGTATTTAGAGGGAAAAGAATTAGGCAATGAATGTTATCAAATTTTAAGAAATAATCTTTTGGGTTCGGGGAAAGAATTATTCAAAGATATTTGGGATGATAAATGTCTCAAACAAAAATCTCAACCAAATGGCTGAGAGCTTTGTTAGAAGCAGTGTCTTATAAAATGGTTCATCTGCAGCTTTTGTTCCGAATTCTTCGGAGGAATACTACAGCACTCTATAAGCTATTATTACATACTTCTATAGCAATACTATAATAAAGTTTGCATTTTGTCAAGGGTGGGTGTGGATAATTAAATTAGATAAAAAGTCATTAACAAATTGATTATGAAAGAAATATTTAAATTTTTTATTACAGTTTTATTTTTATCAGTAACGATAGTTTTAGCGATTTTATTTTCTAATAAAGGTGGTAATATTGTGGAACCTTATAATCAAGAAGAAAATAATATAATCACGGAGCCCAGTAATCAAGAAGAAATTATAAAAAATGATGACGCGATTTCGGTTTTTGTGCAAAGTGATGGAAAAAGAGATCTACTAGAAAAAGGAGCTTTAGAAAATAAAGAAATAGTTTTAATTAAATCTAAGACATTACAGCCCGAATTTATTATCACAAAAAACAAGACAATTCAAGATATGAGAATTTATTTTGATGAGTCAGAAGAAGACTTGAGAACCAGTAGGTTTTCAAATGCTGAAATAGATAAAGATGACGAAGAGGGAGTAGGACTTGAATTTCCCTATACTCTCAATCCAGAAAGTCATTCTTTGAAAATTGATTATATATTTGAAGGTAAAGAAGTTTCTGAAGAATATAATTTTATATTAGTGTTTTATGACGATTTTTCTGTTTCTCTCAATGAGTCAAAATTTTGGGGAATGACCGAAGAAGCAAAAACATGTTATGACAATTGGAAAATGGAAAATGGAAAACTAATTACAAACAAGCTAATTCTCAATGAAAGTGAAAATTGTCAAAAATCTTCATTATTTTTTATAAGAAAATTAAAGGGTGATTATTTTGTGCAATATGATTTAATTCCAAAATCAGAAACCGTTGTTCTTAATTCTTATTTACTTGAGAGGAAATTAAATTTTTTCTTTGGTGATGGTACGAACGAAGATGTGATTATTAAGACAAGTGCGGTTTTGGCGAGGAATAATTATATTTTCGAGCAAGACAAAACATATCAAGTAAGAATAACTCGTACTCAAAATGTTTATAAAGTTTTTGTTTCCGATACTGAAAAATTTTCAGATGATAATTTGTTGATTTCCTATATTGATAATAGCCATATAAATAGACCTTTTGATTCCTCTGGTTTTACAGTTTATGGAAACAGTGGAAATATGGAGATTGATAATTTTTATAGTTCTAATGAGGATATAAGTAGTATTTTTAATCTTGATGAAGAAGAATAAAAAGAAAAAAACTAAAAAATTTGAAGCATGGGCAAAGCGTAATTTTTATTCTTGTGCATTCATTTTTGGTATAATTGCTTCTTTAAATCTTGTTTACATTCCCAATAGATTAATCCCAGAAGATGTTATGATGCCAGATGATAAAAATGGTGACGCAAACAGTGAAACTATAGATTCTAAAGGCTTTGTTGCATAAACCCTAA
>JAGLIN010000067.1 GCA_023142975.1 Candidatus Parcubacteria bacterium | reverse complement strand
CATTTTTAGCGATAATAAACGGCACGGGATTTTTGCTGTGCATGGTCATTTCTTCTCCTGTTTTTAGATCAATCATTTCATCGGCATTACCGTGATCAGCGGTAATAATTGCCGTTCCCCCGCTTTCTAAAACCTTTTCAACTACCTGTTTCATACATTTGTCTAAAAATTCTACCGCTGTTATGGTCGCTTTTAAATTTCCAGTATGTCCGACCATATCGGCATTTGCGTAATTTACCGCTATAAAATCATAAACGCTGTATTCTATATTTGAAGTTATAACTTTTGTAATGTCATCCGCTGCCATTTCTGGCTGTTGGTCATAAGAAAAAACATTTGGCGATGGAATTTTTTCCCTGTTTTCCTTGTCAACAAGATTTTTATGTCCGCCATTTAAAAAATATGTTATGTGGGGATATTTTTCCGATTCCGCGATATAAAGCTGTTTTAAATTTTTCAACACAGCTGGAAGGGTATTTTCAACTTCTTGAGAAGAATAGGCCACCTGTACGGGGAGATCCGGACCGAAATCAGTCAGCGTACAAGTAAAAATATTTTTAAGCTTATGCGGTCTGTTTTCGTATCCTACTATATTATCAAGAACAAATAATTTTGTGAACTGTCTTGCTCTATCTCCGCGAACATTGAAAAATGTTACAGCATCATTATCCTTTATCTTTGCTATAGGTTTGTTTTTTTTGTCCATAATAACCGTTGGAACAATAAATTCATCAGTTAAGCCTCGCTTGTAAGAATTTTCAATTGCCTCTTCCGCTGAATTGCTTTTATTTCCCTCTCCTAAAACCATCGTGTTATACGCTCTCTGTAATCTGTCCCAATGTTTAACCCTGTCCATTCCATAATACCTGCCGCCGATCGTAGCAATTTTTCCAATTCCTATTTCCTTTATTTTATTATTTAAATCTTTTAGAAAGGAAAGGGCTTTCTTTCTATAAGTATCTCTGCCGTCTGTAAAAAGATGTAGATAAACTTGCTTTATTTTCTTTTGTTTCGCAAGTTTTAGAAGAGCATAAAGATGATCAGGATCGCTGTGCGGACTATCAAGTTCAGAAAGAAGTCCGACAAAATGAAGGTTCTTTTTTTCTGCCAAAGCATGGTTCATTGCCCTCAAAATTCTTGGATTTTTGAAAAACTTTCCTGACTCGATGTCTTCTCTTATAATTTGCGAGTCCTGTTTTATGATCCTTCCAGCGCCAATATTAAAATGTCCCGCTTCGCTCCCGCTTCTTTCGTTCTCGCTAAGCCCAACCGCCAGCCCCGTCGCGTTTAACATTGTAGAGGGATATTTTTTTACTAAATTATTAAAAAAAGGCTTCTTCGCCAATTCAATGGCGTTGCCTTTATTCTTCGGCGCCACTCCCCAGCCGTCAAGGATTATTAGAATGTTTGTTGGTTTTTTCATAAATTAGAATTTTTAATTTTGTAATTTTTGAATAAAATATTTGTCATTCCTGCGGAGGCAGGAATCCAGATGTAGAATCAAATAACTTAAAGCATCAAGAAGCAATAGTATATGCAGAAAAAATTAGTAATCATTACTCTAAATTATCATACAAATCTATCCAGCAAGGATTTCCTTTTTCAATTAATTTCAGTTTCCATTCTCTTTTCCATTTTTTCATCTGCTTCTCTCTTTGAATGACAGAATTAATATCATTAGTTGTTTCAAAATAGACAAGTTTATTAACTTTATATTTTTTTGTAAATTCGTCTATTAGAATTTCCTTATGTTCATAAATTCTTTTCTTAAGATCGGATGTTACTCCAATATATAAAGTGCCATTTCTTTTACTTGCTGTGATATAAATATAATAAATTTTTTCTGTTTTCATTTTTGTATAAAAGTTTTTGTTTTTTAGAAATTTTTATTTTAAAACAACGACTAAAGATATTTCACCTGGATTCCTGCCTCCGCAGGAATGACAAAAACATTTGATTTAAAAATTAAGATTTACTTATAAAATATAAAATTAAAAATTCTCCTCCTCAATCTCCATCAACCGATTATACTTCGCCAACCTTTCGCTTCTTGAAAGCGATCCCGATTTAAGAAAATCAGCGCCGACAGCAACAGCTAAATCCGCAATAAAATCATCACAGGTTTCGCCAGATCTGTGCGAAACAATTATTTTCCATTTAGCTTTTTGCGCCATTTTAACACATTCCACCGTTTCGGACAAAGTTCCAATCTGATTTGGCTTAATAATAATCGCGTTAGCGCATTTATTATCAATTGCCTTTTCCAATCTCTTTGTATTAGTAACCGTCAAATCATCCGCTACTGTCATTAGTTCCTGACTTTTAACTTTATGAACTTTTAACTTTTGACTCATTTCCCTCCACTCATCCCAATCTTCCTCATTCAAACCATCCTCAATTGAAAACAGCGGATATTTTTCGATCCATTCCAGATACAACGCAATTAACCGATTATAATCCAGAGAAATATTTTCAGGCTTTAGCACATATTCATCACTATCAGGATCACAGAATGAATTTGCCGCAGCATCAATTGCAAACGCAATATCTTTGCCAGCTTTATACCCGGATTTTTCTATAGCTTTTATGATTAACTCAAATGCCTGCGTGTGACTGTCAAGCTTCGGAGCAAAACCTCCTTCATCCCCGACCCCGGTTGAATAGCCTTTAGAAGAAAGAATTGTTTTTAATGTATGAAAAATTTCACTTCCCACTCTAATTCTCTCAGCCGACCCTTTAATTCCAATTGGTAAAATCATAAACTCCTGAATTGAAAGACCGCTATCGGCATGCTTACCGCCATTTATGATATTAAACATCGGAACTGGCGAACTAAAATCTTTTACTCTAAAACCATAAGTTGATGCTATATATTTATAGAGGGGTTTGTTTTTTGTTTTTGCTCCAGCTCTGGCGCAAGCGAGAGAAACTCCCAAAATCGCGTTTGCGCCTAAGTTTGATTTATTTTCAGTCCCATCAAGATCAAGCATAATTTTGTCTATCTTTTTCTGATTAGTCGCGATCTCGCCCTTTAATGCTTTATTTATTTTTAGATTAATATTCTGACAAGCTATTAAAACTCCTTTGCCATTATATCTATTCACATCTTCATCACGCAATTCCAAAGCTTCAAATTCTCCTGTTGAAGCGCCAGATGGCACAGCGGCAACAGCTCTAATTTTATCATCCAAAACAACTTCAACTTTCACAGTCGGATTGCCTCGAGAATCAAGAATTTCCCGGGCTTGAATTTTTTTGATCTTATTTAGCATTCTTATTTTTTTATTATTATTTAACAAGGTAAGTTTTTTCCACTTCTATCCTTGTAGGATAAGGAAGTATCATACCTTTTCCATCTACCATACATTGTTCGCCATCCATCCCACAAGGTTGGCCTCCTTTTCTAATTATGCCGATCATCTTATATCTCTCGCCTTCTTTCATTCCTTCCAAGTAATTAATCATTATTCCGCCAGCCCATTGATATTTAACTTCTCTATTTTCTATTCTGCTTAAAAATTGAGCTTTTGAGGTTGTAAAAGTGCCTATAATGGAAACTCTTTTGCCATCACAATTCTCCAAAATTTTATCTTCGCAAAAACTATTTTTACTGTCTATTATTTTAAACTCATTTGAATAAAAAGTTTTAGAACTTTCGCATGTGTCACGGCCAGGTTTTAAACAATTATAATATATTTGAACAGTAAGTCTATATATCCCTTCTCCCAATTCAGGCAATTTAACTTCACATTTTGTTACGCTCTTATTTTTATTAAAACTATTTTGATTATAATAATAATTATCATCTATGACCATATTTTCTTTCTTCCATTTTCCATTAATCTTTTTTTCAAAATTATTTAAATATTCACAAGGCTCAAAATAAATTGATTGCTGTTCATTATTTTTTATAGTTAGATTAATTTTTTCGGTATTTAGATAAACATTTTTATCAGTCAAAATATCCACATTTTTACTGTCTTTTGAATAATATCCTTTATAAACTTTATCTGTTTTAAAAAGAGAAATCAGAACAAGCGTTAAAATCGGAATAAGAATTATCATTAAAATTACTTCAAAATAAATATTGGTATTTGAACGGTTTTGCTGTTGCTTTTTTTGTTTTGTTGCTTTTGTGTTTGTTTTCATAGTTGTTTTTTAATTTTAATAAAATCATAAACTGCCGATAAAATAAAAATTATTTGAAGAACCGCAAAAATTAAATCGCCGATATAGATACTGTAAATTTCTAAACAAAACCCGCCAAAGATATAAAAAGTATCTTGCCTCTTTCTTTTTTTATTACAACTCCGATGGAAATCAAAGTTATTCCCAAAACACCAATTAATTTAAAATCAATCATAATTATCTATAAATTCATAATTATTCCAACGCCTCCAATCCCGGCAACTTCTTCCCCGCTAAAAATTCCAGCATTGCCCCACCGCCAGTGCAAATATAAGTTATTTTTTCCAAATCTCCAAATTTATCTACCGCGGCGATTGTGTCTCCTCCTCCTATTATAGTACAGTTTAGTTTTTTTGCCACGGCTTTAGCAATTTCCTTTGTGCCAAAAGAAAAATTTTTATCTTCAAACATTCCCATCGGCCCATTCCAAATTATAGTTTCAGAATCAGCGATTATTTTTGAATATAAATTAGCGCTTTCTGTTCCAATATCAAGTATTTCATTATCTCCAACTTTTCCTATCGCTTGCAAGGAAATCTTTTTTGTCTTCGGGTTATAAACAACAACATCAACTGGAACATACAACTTCTCGCTTTCAAAATTAATTTCCTTAGCTTTCTTTAAATCTACGCCGTCTAATAAAGACTTTCCAGTATCAATTCCTTTTATTTTTAAGATCACATTCGCGACTACTCCGCCAACAATAATATGATCAACTTTATTTATTAAGTTTTTAATTATCGGCACCTTCGTTTTTACCTTCGCTCCACCGATAATAATCGTAACAGGTCTTTTTGGATTATTTATTGCTTTAGATAAAATATCAACTTCTTTTTCCAAAAGCAATCCCGCATATGACGGCAAGAATTTTGTAATCGCGTGAACAGAAGCATGCTTGCGATGAGAAACTGAAAAAGCGTTATTTATATAAATATCGGCCAGACTTGCTAAGTTCTTCGCAAATTCTTCGTCATCATTTTTTTCCTCTTTATAAAACCTTAAATTTTCCAATAAAATAATTTCTCCCGCTTGCATTTTCTTAACTGCACTTTTTACTTTATTGCCAACGCAATCATCAATAAATTTTATTTTATAATTTAAAAGCTCTTTAAGTCGTTCTGCTACGGGACTTAGACTGTATTCTTGATTTTTAACTTTTAATTCTTGCTTCTCTTTTGGACGACCTAAATGACTTATCAAAATAATCTTTGCTTCTTTTTTTAGCAAATATTCTATCGTCGGCAAAGACGCTTTTATTCTCCAATCTTCTTTATTATCCACAATTCCATCATCCCCAACCGGCACATTAAAACCAACCCTCATGAGAATTTTTTTATTTTTTAGATTTTGGATTTTTTTTATTGTTTTCATAATTTTTATAATAGCACACAGACGAACGCTGACTAAAGGCACAGACAAACACTGATTATAATTATTTTAGATCATTTGAAAAAATTCTTCTTTTGATTTCTGGCTTCTTGCCAAAATTTAGAAGAAGTCCTATCTCATATTCTGTCGCTTTTAGATAATTTAATAATTGCGCTTCATTTTCTGAAATTAAAACTTCTTGAGCTTTTAATTCAAGTATTATTTTATTTTCAACAACTAAATCAGCGAAATAGTCTCCGACTGGATTTTCTTTATATGAAACCTTGATCGGCATTTGTTGAACTACAAATAGTCCATTTTGTTTTAATTCAAAAGTTAAAGAATTTTCATAGACCTTTTCTAAAAATCCATAACCCAAAGAATGATAAACATTATAAAAACATTTAATAATTTTCTCAGTTAAATCGCTATATTGATAATGCATATTTTTATATCAGTGTTTGTCCGCGCCTTTAGTCAGTGTTCGTCTGTGTGCTATTTACAAAATCTCAAACTCAATCTCCTTCCCATCTTCATCTATCAATTCCCCCCAAACAAAAACTACTTCCACTTCCGGGTATTTTTCCAAAATTATTTCCTTTGCTTTTTTCATATCTTCCAGCTGTTTCCCTTTTTCTTCTTTCAGAGAACCAAATTGATAATCCTGCGCGTAAGCGCCACAGTCACTGTGATGAAAAATAATAATTTTTTCTACTTGATGCAAATCAACAGAAACGCCAATATGTTTTAGAAAATTATTTTTTATCTCCTCGCTTCCGTCAACAATATCCTTACTTGCTCCTGCCAAAGAAATTACATCAAACCCGCCATTAAATAAATTTGATTCAGCGATCCATCCTCTCATTTTTTTGTTTAACCGAAAATCCATACAGCGAATCAGAAGATTTTTACAGATGTATGACATGCTCGTTTTTTAAAAATAAAATTTATCTTTATCCAGCTCCTCCTCCCCCTCCCCCGCCTCCGCCACCCGCTCCTCCACCGCCACCCGAAGCGCCACTTGCTCCGGAGCTGGAAAAAGCGCTGGTGAAAGAAGAAGAGAAACTATTGCTAAAACTTAGGGGAGAAAACGAGCTGGCGGAATTCAACGAGGAACCTGCCCCCACATGGGCTGAACCGGCATACCAAGATGGCGATGGCATATGTATCGCTTCAAACGCTTTTGCCCATTTTTTCTCTACTCCAAAAATCATTGCGTATGGCAGGTATTTTTCAAAAAATTCCGGCTTCAGATTTTGCATTCTGTATTTCTCCGCCGTTTCCAGATACATTTTAAATCCCAGCCAGTCTTTTTTCAGTTTTATCCCCTGATCAGAAAGCCGCGCTTCGTATTTAATAAAAGCATAAAGAGCAATAACAGTTAAAATAACAGTTAAAATAAGAAATAAAAATTGACCAATAACAGCACTTTCGCCAATCATAAAAAACACAACCAAAATAAAAATAATAAAGCCTAAAATTCCAAAAATTATGTTCCTCTTTTTTTCTATAGTTAAACCTCTTTCAAACGCTTTGGTGTCTAATTCCGTTTCTTCATAAACTTTGTTTTTTACTTTTTGAGTTTCTTTATAAATCCCTCTAGCTTTTTGAGGTTTTCTTTTTATTTCTTTTGTGGAAAAATAATCCTTATAACTAAATAATACATTTAAATATTTTTTTTCGTAATCCTCAAGACCTGAATCATCTTTAAAAGATTTAGTTTTCATAATTTTATAATTTTTCTTATAATCATATCCTCTACTAGAAATAATCGAAAAAATTACAAAACTAAAAAGCGATAATAAAATAAAATGACCAAAAAAAGACATTGGGTTTCTCCCAATTGTAGATA
>JAGLIN010000066.1 GCA_023142975.1 Candidatus Parcubacteria bacterium | reverse complement strand
GCTATAATCCAAATTTTGGAATCAATAAAGTCTGAAGAAGTTGCTATTCAAATATTAAAAATGGGAGTTGGAAATATAACGGAAACTGACATAAAAATGGCTCGTTCCTCTGGAGCAAAAATTATCGGGTTCAATGTTAATGTGGATTTATCAGTAAAAAAATTCGCCGAAAAAGAAAAGGTTGACATTGAAATGTATAAAATTATTTATGAATTGGTCAATAATATTAAAAAAGATCTTTCTGATATTCTTGAACCGGAAATTGTTCGTACAGATTTGGGAGTTTTGAAAGTGATTGCGATTTTTAAATCTGGAAAGAAATCCGCAAAAGTGATTGAGATGATCGTCGGAGCAAAAGTTGAAAGCGGAAAAATAGAAAAAGCGTCTTTACTTGAAATACTGAGAAATGGCGAAAAAATAGGTTCTGGAACAGCCAAAGAAATTCAGTCCAACAAAAAAATAGCAAAGGAAATAAAGGTCGGAAACAACGCCGGGATAACTTATACGGGTAATGTGATTATTGAAGAAGGAGATGTAATTAATGCCTATAAAGAGGAAAAGAAAATTAGGAAAATATAGATTAAGTTGTTAAATATTATGCATGACCATGACAACGCTTAGAAATTGATTGCAATTCGTAGAAACTATTTGTAACTAATTGTCTTTATAAAACAACAATTGAATTTCTATTAATTTCCACGAGTTTCTATAAATTTCTATAATTATGACTCAAAGAATCTTAAAAATAAACAAGCTGATTAAACAGGAACTCGGGAAAATAATTTTTACTGATGTTGATTTTCCAAAGAATATTATCTTAACAATAACTAAAGTGGACACTTCCGCAGACCTCCGTTATGCGGATGTTTTTATAAGTGTTTTGCCAGATGAAATGAATATTGAGATTAAAAGGGAATTAAAAGAGAATATTTATTTTATTCAAGGAAAGCTTAACAAAAAACTACATATGAAGCCATTGCCAAGAATTAGATTTATGATTGATAAAAGCGGAGAGTATGTGGAAAAGATTGGCAAACTTATTGAGGAGAATAAACTGTGAAACATAAATTAAACTGAAACATAATATTCTGACAATATGCAACAAGCAATTGATTTGATAAAGTCCAGTAAAAATATTTTAATCCTGACACATAAAAATCCGGATGGAGACGCCGTAGGATCTGTTTTAGGCTTGTCTGAAGCGCTTTTGTCTCTATCAAAAAATATAGAATGTTTTTCTAACAACAAAATCCCCGAGGTGTTTAAATTTTTACCTGGCATATCAAACATTAAAAATCAAATAAGCCCAAGACATTACGATCTCGTCATATTATTAGATTGCGCCTTTTTTCTAAGAACTGGAATAGACAATATAAACAAAGTTGTTTCTTCTCATAATAATTTATTGGTAATTGACCATCATCCAAAAAACAAAATAGAACGCGGTTGCGTGTCAATTATAAACGACAAAGCTTCTTCTACGGCAATTTTAATATATGCTCTTTTAAAAAAGATGAGAATAAAAATTACAAAAAATATTTCCGACTGTTTGCTCACGGGAATTTTTACGGACACTGGCGGTTTTCAGCATAGCAACACAGATCCACAATCACTTGAAACCGCGGCAGAACTTATGAGAAAAGGGTCTCGAATAGATAAAATCGCAAAAAACATATTCAATGGAAAAAATGTGCCCGCAATAAAACTTTGGGGGAAAGCGCTCAGCAGAATTCAAACAGATGAAAATACAAAAATGGCGGTGTCTTATATTAGTAAAGATGACATAGCAGAATGCGGCGCGAAAGAAGAAGACGCGTCTGGTTTAGTTAATATTATCAACACCGTCAGCGATGCAAAGTTTTCCTTGCTTTTAACAGAAAGTGCGGATAAAAAAATTAAGGGAAGCTTGAGAAGCGAAGATTATCATGGGATTGATGTCTCTGAAATAGCAAGAAGCTTGGGCGGTGGAGGTCATAAACTTGCTTCTGGATTTGAAATGGAAAGTGAGAATGTAGAAAATAGCGTCGAAAAGATTAGGGAAATGATAATGAAAAATACAACAAAATTGTCATCCTGAGCTGAGTTTACCCTGAGTTTATCGAAGGGTCAAAGGATAACAAGCACGCTAAATTTATCATAGTTCAACAAGCTCACTATGACAAATTTAGCGAATTGTAAATTAATTAACCAAATTTTTATGAACGGTATTTTGAGAGATTTTATAGAAATAGCAACATGTACTGCGATTACGCTCGGCGTTATATTTTCTTATTTTCAAATAAGAAAAATATCTAAATCAATTGAAACGGGACAGCAAGCAAACACGATTAATGTTTTGAATTCTTTTACGAAAGAATATGATGAAATTATGATTAGGGCATTGGAATGCGACAGCCCTAAAA
>JAGLIN010000065.1 GCA_023142975.1 Candidatus Parcubacteria bacterium | reverse complement strand
GCTTCAAAACCGTTTTTCTCAAGTTTTTCTATTATAATTTGTATTTCTTTTGGAATATTCATAACTTCAGTTTAGCACATAATTGATAGCTGTAAACAAAAAAGTAAATATCAAAAAACCGCTTTGAAATTTCAAACCGGCACTTTGAGATTGGGTTGAGTTGTTTTTATTTTTTTTGTGATAGTTTTTTTGGGTTTTTTATGATTTGTTTTTTGATTAGTTGGTTGTCTCTAACTTTTAATCTTAAAGTTCAAAGATAACCAACCAATCAACCACTTACTATCTAACTCAACCTTGCTTAAAGTATATCACTTAAATAAACTGTGTCAAGGGGTTAGAAATATATAGTCAAATGTAGCTTGTTTTAGCTTATGATAGAAATTAAATAGACATTTTGAAAAAGTTATCCACAGGCTTTTATGTTTTATATATTTAGGACTTCCTCGCTTTTTGTCACTCTGAGCTTGTCGAAGAGTGGGAAACCTCATAGAACATTTTGTGAGACTGCTCATCCTTCGACAAGCTCAGGATGACAATCTTAGCTTAGAATAACATAAAGTGAGGAAGTCCTAAATTTAATATTTAATTTTTTTATTTTCAACAGATCTCTGCTTCCGATATATGTAAGCCAGTCCCGCAAATCCAAAAAATATATCTTGGATTTTATCCCTCGCAGACTCTTCAGAAAGTCTTATAATAAAATCGTTTGTGGCAATATTACTTACGACTAATTCTACCAATTCCCATCCGATGCCTATTGTAATAATTAAAGAAATAATTAAAATAGGTCTTTTTTTAATTAAAGACAAGGGAAGAAATATTCCCACTACCATTCCACCAATAAAGTGAGTTGGAATGTCAATCCATCTAAGCGCGTCAATATTATAATAATGCACGACCGCAATAAGCATTGACGCAACAATAAACAAGATTAATATTATCGTTTTTTCTTTTTTCATTATTGTTTAGAAAAATTACATAAACAAATTTTCCAGATTATTCTTATCTAATTCCCATTTTAACGGATTTTCAAAAATGTATTTTTTGATTTTGTCTGATTCCTTTTCATTGCGAATGATGCGGTCATAATAATTACGCTGCCATATTTTCTGATCAAACGGTTTCCAATTATTTTGTTTTACATTTCTGATATATTCATTTGTCGTCATTGTTTTCAGCCACTGGATAATTTGCGAAACGCCGTTTCGTCGTAGGGGCAGACCTATGTGTCTGTCCTGAATAAACGATGAATTTTGTTTTACCCCGCGTTCTGGGTTGACACACAGGTCAACCCCTACGACGACATTCATAATAAAAATTATCAAATGAATATGATTTGGCATTATGATGTATTCATCCAATAAAATATTTTTGAATTTATTTTCTAATTCAAACAGCCATTTTCTGATCATTTCCCCTGCCGGATTTAAAACCATTTTTCCGTTGATAATATTGCCAAACATATATTCCATATGTTGCGTACAGACTGTCATAAAATACGCGCCGTCTGATGTATAATCATAATCTTTTAATCTGATTGATTTGCGATGATGGATTTTGGGATTGTAGTTATTTGGCATTTTTTGTTTTTTTAATTGTCGTCGTAGGGGCAGACCTATGTGTCTGTCCTGAATACACGATGAATTTTGTTTTGCCCCGCGTTCTGGGTTGACACACAGGTCAACCCCTACAACACGCGTGTTTTTTATTTTGAATACTTGATACTACATCGTTGGTTCAGTGTCTC
>JAGLIN010000064.1 GCA_023142975.1 Candidatus Parcubacteria bacterium | reverse complement strand
TTCTACTGTTTATATGGGGAAAATAAATAATAATTAAAATCAATGTAAGCAAAACAATTGCAACAAGTTCTTTGGAGCGGTAGAACAAGCGATAATAACAGCTCCGCTCTCTTGTAGAAACCGAAGGATCTGTATTGTTTATAAGTAATACAGATTTTTTATCATTTAAATTCTCAGAAATTGTTTCACGTGAAACATTATGAGAATTGCTTAAATTATTGCATGACCATGATGACATATTGCAATCTCTCATTTCAATTGTTTCACGTGAAACAATTTTGTTATTTAATTTTTGTCTGAATCTTTTATTGTTGAAAATTTTAGATATGTCACCCTGAGCTTGTCGAAGGGTGGCAAACACGCTAAATTTATCATAGTTCGATAAGCTTACTATGACAAATTTAGCTATTCTGTTTTTTTCAATTGTTTCACGTGAAACAATTTTGTTATTATTTAATCTGTTTTTTAATTTATTCAAAAATCCTTTTCTTTCTTTAGCATCTTTACTCTCTGTCATTTTCGCGGAGGCGGGAATCCAGAAAGTATCAACGAATAATATTTTTCGTATGATTTTAACAAAGGCGAAATAGATTGCTCTAATTGTTTCACGTGAAACAATTGAAAAGTGATAAATGTAAAATATTGCTATTAAAAATAAGGAAATTAAAAATCCCATCCATGCAGTTCTGGAAAATGTGAATAAAAGAGCTGTGATTTGCGTGAATATAAGGATTATCCAAAAGAAAGACAATAATAAAGAAAGAGTTCTTACTTGACTTTTATTGGTATTTATGTTATTATATTTAAAACCTAATCTTGACAAAATATAGCTTTTATGTTTTAATAATAAATAAATACTGACTAAGATTGAAATAATCAAAAAACCGCCCGAAAGATTAGGGTGGGGAAATGTTCCGTATGCTCTAACTAATTTTTCGTTATCCACAATTATCTTTGCTATTCCCGAAACCTGTGGATAAACTGTGGATTCTCCTGTTAACCTGTGGAGAAGTGAATGCTTAAATAAAGAAGATTGATATATAAACTGATAGATTGCTATCAATCCCTGAAAAAAACCAGCGAAAGATATTACAAAAAGAGCTTCAATTAGCCTTTTTTTGTTTCTTAAATTAAAATAGATATATACAATTAATAAAGAAAGTTCAATGAATTTTAAAATATAAAAAACGCTTATTTCTGTGTAGGTATTATTAATAATTGTGCTTATAATCAGCCAGATTATAAATGCAAGTAAGAGCAGCCATATAGCAGGTAATTCGCGTATATTTTTTAAGCTTTCAATATTAAAATACTTGTGTAATTTTTTACTAAAAACAAACCAAAATATTAAAGTTAAAACTAACAACACATCAGAAGCGTATATAAAAAAGGTCGTGTATTCCGTAAACGCGCCGCTATAAAAAGAATATTCCGTTAAAAAAACTTTCCTTGTTTGAAGGGGGATTGAGAGGAGGAATAAATAGAAAAAGTAGATATGTAAATTTTTGAATCTCGCTAATTTCATTGAGATTTAATTAATTCTAATGATGCATTCTTACAGGTTGAAACCTGAACTCCAGATCTGGAGTTCACTCTTTAGAGTGTAAACTGAAATTTCTTGAAATTAAATTAGTCTTAAGCTTTATTTTAGTTTAACAAATGTTATCTTAAATTACAAATTTTTTTAAGGATTATTGTCTTGACACCATTTTTGAATATGCTATTATGCTGAATGTTCCTAGTAGATTTTAAGGAATAAAATTATATGAATTATAGAATAAGGAGGAGGAGGAATAATAATAAATAAAATTTGGATAGCTCTTTTGTTATGGTTGATAGTCCCTCCCATTGCCCTAATAGCAATGTCTTATATAGGGGTATCTTATTTAATTTGGTGGACCATACAATTGTGGTATGTTAGAATTACGATTTTTTGTCTTGTATTTACTGCACTCATATTTATGTTTGCCATGGGTGAAATCAGTAGCTGTGGACATACATCTCAGAGAGTATATGGGATTGTTATTGCATGCATAATTACAGTCTCTGCAATAATTGCATATTATTCTTCATATGATGTCGTTCCTAAAATATAAAACGAGTCTGAAAATCAAAAGTAAAAAAATAAATCAAATGTTTATTTTATAGGGATTCAACCAGAATCCTTTCTTTTTTTACTAAATACATTTTATTGACTTAAACCCCAAAAAAAACTAAAATACTAATAGAAAGCTTGCTGAGTTTAAAAAAATATCATGGAAAATGAAAATCAAATTTTAGAAATTTTAAAAGAGAATCAAAAAATAATAAAACAGACTTATGTGTCTGTTGAGAAAACGAGGAAGTATTTTCTTTATACCGCGATAGCGACAGTCTTGATGTTTGTTTTGCCGCTAATCGGATTAATAATTATAATTCCGATGTTCTTAGATAGTTATCTTGGATCGTTTGAAGGATTGATATAAAATAAATTTAAAGAAAAATATTTATCTAAATTAAATAAATTTAAAAAGGTCGTGGATAAATATTTATTGGTATTAAATAATTTTTTAAATTTTTAACTTGACAAAATTATGAAGAAAAAAATTATGTTTCTGTCCCTGGCCTTTATTCTATCTGCTTCAATGGTTTTTGCTCAAGGAACTGAGAATAAAAATAGCGATGCGGGAAATTCAGAATCAACACAAGAGGATAAAGAAAATAGTGAAGAACCAAAGCAGGGCTCGGATGCTCAAGAAAATCAGCCTGAATCTCCGCAGGGTGATAGCGCCGACGATCCTACTCAAGCGCAAAATCAAGAACGAGAACAAGAAAGAATTAACGAACAAACTGGAGAATCTAACGGAGAAATTGTTGGAGAACAGGTTCGTGAACAAAATAGAGCCACTAATACAGAACAATTGAAAACAATGATTGCGAACAAAAAACAAGAAATGGAGCAGGAAGTTCAAGGAATGGAAGACGAAAAACAACGGAATGTTCGTCAAAACCAAAACGAAGTCAGAATAGCGGTTCATACGCTACTGGCAATGGAAGACTTAGTCGGAGGTATCGGATCTCAAGTTTCTGAGACTGCCAGAGAATTTAATAATTCAGTGGAAAAAACTATTCAAGCCGAAGAAAAAATTCAAAAGAGAAATAGAATTGTTGAGTTTTTCTTCGGAGGCGATGAAGAAGTGGCGGAAGATATATTAGAAGAGACTAATAAAAATAAAGAAAGAATCCAACAGCTTAAAGAATTAAAAAAAGAGTGTGATTGTGAAGAAGAAGTTGAGAATATTATTCAAGAGCAAATTCAAAATCTTGAACAAGAGCAAATTCGTTTAGAGGAGGTAGCCCAAAAAGAAAAATCCAACAAGGGAATATTCGGCTGGCTTTTCGGATGGATGAAAAAGTAGATTGGAGTTTTGAATTTTCTTCTTTAGATTTTATTGAAAGAAGATTACATAAAACAAAAAACCGTTTTAAAACGGTTTTTTGTTTTGGAACGGAGTGGACCCGACAGGATTCGAACCTGCGACCTCCTCCATGCCATGGAGGCGTTCTAGCCAACTGAACTACGGGCCCGTGGATAACTTATGATGTGTCCCCGGCAGGAGTCGAACCTGCATCTGAGGCTTAGGAGGCTCCTGTTCTATCCATTGAACTACGGGGACTTAGCATTCTAGCATAATAACATTTTAACATACTAACACTTCGTTATACAAGAAGCAAGGGATTGTTTTTTATTGTTATAAGTTATCCACAGATTATTATAATAGAGTATTGACAATAATTAAATTTGGTTTAAGATGCTTTCATAGTGAGGGATATAATTAAAGAAACATAAAGCTCCTGTGTTGTAGAACTATCGGTATCATACAAGGCTTTCAACCTTGTGAGTCTGGGTTCGAATCCCCGGCGGGAGCATTTATCTTTTTTTAGATAAAACAAAATCAAATAAAATAAAGTGCCCAGATAGTGTAGGGGACTATCATGGTGGCAATCCGCTTTAAATATGGTAATAAAGTGAAAGCCGCTAACCCGAGTTCGAATCTCGGTCTGGGCTTTAAACACAGGTAACAATCAAGTTGCCTGTTTATTTTTTATTATTAATATATCTTGACAGTTTATTTCTATTTTGTATATTTAAGTTAAGGAGAGATCGTTATGGCAATAAAAGAAACAATAAAAGTAAAAATGACTGCTTGGTTTGAAAGTAATGCGAAACAGGCAGACGAATTTTGGGAAATAGAAAATTTAGTAAAAGCATGGGCAGCATGGGCATTTTTCAATCGGGGAATAAAGCCAGGTTGATAAAAGCCCTTCTTTTTTTGAAAAGCGTAAATATCGTAAATATAGAAATTAATCATGCTAACAAAAATAAAAAACTTTATTCTCGATCTGCTTTTTCCGATTAAGTGCCTTGGGTGCGGAGAAGAGTTTGAAAATTTGGAGCCGAAAGATAAATGGATTTGTAAAAAATGTTTTGATAAAATAGAAATAAAAAAAGAGCAAATTTGTCCAGCTTGTGAAAAATCAAGCGAGAGCGGGGAAACGCACTACAAATGCCGGAAAGAAATTTCACTTGACGGGCTGTGGATTGCGACTGAATTTAATTATGAGACAACGAAAGAAGCAATTTATAAATTCAAATTTAATTTTATAAAAGATATTCATTATCCACTTTCAGAAATAATCATAAGAAGTATTTTAAAAGCTGATGAGCTTGGAAACTTTCACGATTTGATCTTATCAAATTTTTCACAAGAAAGCGGAGAAGAAGAAATTTATACGGATAAAAGAAAAAACAAAAAAACAGAAACAATTATAGTTCCTGTCCCGCTGCATAAAAGAAGATATAATTGGCGTGGATTTAATCAAGCTTTTTTACTATCAAAAAATATTGCCAGCAAATTCAAATTACCAATTTATGAAAACGCGATAATTCGCAAAAGAAACACAAAACCGCAGACAAAAATTAAATCGATGGAAGATAGAAAGAAAAATATAAAGGGAGCGTTTTTCTGTCCGTATCATAGCTTGATAAACAACAAAAATATAATAGTCATTGACGATGTCTGCACAACTTCCGCAACTCTAAATGAATGCGCCATTGAGTTGAAAAGAGCGGGCGCGAAAAATGTTTGGGGGTTGGTAATAACAAGGAGATAAATTTAATTGCTACATTGCTAAATTGTCAAATTGTTATGTATATCATAGCAATTTAGTAGCGTAGAAACTTATAGAAACTCGTAGAAATTTATAGAAATTAAATTGTTGTTTCTTGAAGAATATTAGTTTCAACAAGTTTCTATGAATTTCTACTAATTTCCAAGTATTGCTATGCATAACAATTTGACAATAGAACAATTTAACAATATATTTCATTCCTCAATCACGATCTCTTCTGTCTTAATTTTCGTTTTGAATAATTTTTTTTGAATTGAATTTTTAAAAATCATAAATTCTTCAATAGCAAGTTTCCAGCTTATAAAACAATAAGCGGCAATTCCTACAATTCCCGCTAACGATCCTTGCGTAAAAATTCCTATAAAAGTATGGGTATTCAAAAAAGGCTCAACGATATATAAAGTTCCGTAGGAGAAAAATCCGGCGATCACAGAAGCAAAAGTTATTTTTGAAAGCGGTTTATAAATTTTGCTGTGACAAACAAAGTTTAGTTTTTTATTAATAAAATAATACAAAAGCAAAGCATTAATAACCGCAGAAACGGAAAAAGCGCCGACTAAACCGGAAATTCCAAATTGTTTGCTTAGAACAATGGCTAAAATTAAATTTATTACAGCGCTTATTAAAGCGGCAAAAAACGGTGTTTTAGCATCATGCAGTGCCCAAAAGGCGCGGGAAAGGAGAGGGATTAACGCCTGAGCAAATAAGCTCAAAGCAAAAATCTGCAAAGCGTTCAAAGTCAAAATGGTATCTTGCCAGTCAAATTTTCCCCATCCTAAAATTATCCTGACAATTTGCGCGCGCAAAACAATTAGAAAAATACTGGTTGGAATTATGAAAAACAAAATTTGTTTAATAGTTATGTTCAGATTTTTTGCGAATTCATTTCTTTTTTCTTTACCGCTTAATGAAGAAAGTATTGGAAAAGAAGCGATAGCAAATGAAATGGCAAAAAGTCCCAGAGGGAAACTCTGTAGATTATTGGCAAAATTAAAAACCACCAAACTTCCCTCGTCTAAAGTGGAAGCGATAATGGTTATTACAAGAAGATTGAATTGAACAACAAAAAGCGTGAGAGTGCGAGGAATCATCATCCTGATAATTTTTCTGACTCCGTTATCTTTGAGATCTATAACCCATTGATAACTAAATCCTAATTTTATAGCAATGGGAAGTTGAATGGCAAAATGCAAAAATGATCCCAGAACAACTCCCCAGGCCAATCCTTTCAATCCCCACAGTTCTGTAAAATGAATTGCCCCAATTATAATGCCAAGATTATATAAAATAGGAGAGAGAGAATAAACAAAAAATCTTTGATATGATTGAAGAATTCCACCAATAACACTGCTTAAGAGAAGAAAGATCGGACTTAAAAACATAATGCGAGTAAGCTCAACCGTTGCTTCTTTCTTGGCGCTATCAAAGCCGGGCGTTAAAAGATAAATTAAGTTTGGCGCGAAAATAATTGCCAGCAGGCAGAAAAAAATCAGAATTATAAAAAGCAAATTTAAAACAGCGTTGGCGGTTCGGAAAGCGCGCTGTTCTTTTTTTTCGGAAATAAGTTTTGTAAAGACGGGAATAAATCCGGCGGACAAAGCGCCAATAACTACGATATTAAAAATGAAATCGGGGATTCGAAAAGCGGCTAAATAAATATCAAGCTCGCGACCCGCGCCAAATTCTCCCGCTAAAATTCTGTCTCGAAGTAATCCAAGCGCTTTACTGGCCAAAGATGCCACTCCCAAAATGAGAGCGGCAGAAGTAATAGAACCGGTTTTTCCGTTAAGAAGTTTTTTGATCATTTGTTGCGGATTACGCATTGTCATTGCGAGGAGCCTGAGTGAGCGCAGCGAATGAGAAGGCGATACCGTACTAAATACGGCACAGGCTCCGCAATCTCGTAACTATGCTCTTTGCGCATAGTTACGGGATTGCTTC
>JAGLIN010000063.1 GCA_023142975.1 Candidatus Parcubacteria bacterium | reverse complement strand
GGGCTTTAAATTCTTGAATTCAAGGCTTAAAAGCCAGTATTTTTTACAGGTTAAAACCTGAACTCCAATTGAAAGATTTCAATTTTTATCTGCTACTTTTTCTCCTCTTCATAATCCTAAAAATCCCATAAACATCAATCAAAATAGCGCCGGCGAAAATTGCGACGAACTTCCAGTAATTCTTTTCTGATTCTTCAAGATCTTTAATTGGTCTATCAACAATATTTTTTGATCTAATAGATGCCAAATTAGCAGAATTTGAAACAGAATCAATAAGATTGACAAAGAAAATTTCATTGTCAGGAACTTGTCTTATAAAATTTGAAGAAACAAAATCGGAATCACCAATGACAAACAACGAACCGCTTTTTGAATTTTCATTTTTAGGTTGAGAAACAGCGGCAACTGTTTTTTTAGATCCGCTGGCAAAAGATAAATAACCGTCTGGAAGAAGATTATAATTTTCTGACGCTGTCTCGCCTTGATTTGTTGAACTTAAAATAGATCTAACAAAATAATCATTATTTTCAGAAAGAGTTAATGACGATGCCCAAGGAAACATTATTGACTGAATATTTGATAAAGCGGGATGGTCGCCAAAATTTTCGCTTACTAATTTCAACCAGAAAGGATATGGCTTGCTCACGGAGAAAAATCCTTGTTGATAAGTTATATTAAAATTGGACTTGTCGTAAACTAAATTATTATTAATTTCAATTCCGTATTTTTTCGTCAGTTCGTTTAAATTGTTTTCAACGAGTTGAGCCTCTAAATTGCCTTGCAAATTCGGATTAACCGCTTCCGATAAAACAATCAGATTTCCGCCGTTTCTTATAAAATCATCAAGAACAGAAATTTCTTCAGTTGAAATTTCCATCATCGGTCCAGCGATTATTAAAGTTATCGGATAAACAAATGTTTTCGTTGCTTCTTCTGTATCTTCCTCGCTGCTCATCGTTTTTTCAACATAAAATCCTTTTTGCTCTTCCGCGCTTTCTATTTTAACTTCTAAAATATCATAAGATTTTATTAAGTCCGGAATTTGCAAAATCTTCTCGCCGTGTCCTTGTAGAAAAGCGACGAGTTCTTTTTTCTCTTGAGAAACAGAAAAAACGGCTGAAATAAAATCATATTCCCAACTATCAATAGATTGAATAATTGGAATTGCTTCTCTTTTTATTCCATTTTCACTTTCTGAGGTTATCTCTACGCCGAAGAAACCCTGTTTTACTTCATATTTATCTTTCTCAATAACATTGAACTGAATCTGCGGAATTCCCTTTTCAGCAAGTTCTCTCACTTTTTCTGGAGTATTTTCCGGTTCCAAATAAGAAACTTTCAAACTTGCTCCGGCAATGTCCTGATATTGATTCATAAAATCTATCAACTGTGTTTTTACGCCAGCCACATCTTGCGGCAAATCTTTGGAAATATAAAAATTGACTTCAACTTTTTCCTCTAAATTTTTCAAAATATTTCTTGTCGCTTCGGAAGTTGTATAGATTTTCTCTTCGGTCAAATCAAAATAAAAAGATTTTTGAGATGCCAAAAAATTGATAGCGATGAGGAACGCTAAAAAAATTAAGATCGAGCTTAGGGAGGAGTTTAATAGATTTTTGATTTTTGGGGTTGACATAGGTATTGTTTTGTAATAAAGTTTAGCAAGTAGTTTATAGGAGGAATACACACGAACAAAATAGTACAAATGATAAAAGACCTTATTGTTGCTGTATTAGTGTCAGTAGGGATAGCAATAGCGGCAATTTATCTTGTAGCTATCACAATAAGCATATTAGTGTGTCTGCTTAGTCTTATTATTGTTATAGCGATGATTGTGATAATCACGATAATTGGAATAGTTCCGCTATTAATTGTTCTAATTGCTATATCGATAATAGACAAAGAGGGCATAGAAAAATTTGAAAACCAGATAAAAGGCAACTCAGAAAATAATTAATTTGGGTATCAGTCTCAACAGAAGTTGAAATTGCTGCCTTCTTTTTTTATTTGAAAAAGATTGTCATAGTGAACCTGTTGATCATCACCTCATTGCGGGAACTATTTTGTAAATAGTTCCCGACGTTTTTAAATCTCAACGGTTTTTATTTTTATCTTGTCTTTACAGATTGGCGTTTAAACAAATATTATTTGCTTGGGAAGTATTGAAAACTGTTTACAAAACAGTTCTCGCAATCCTATTTCCATTTCTTCATCCCCACCACCCTCGCATTCAAAAATAAGAAAAATATAACTATTGATAAATAATAGACAATGTCCGCCAGAGAAATGACACCGCGCAGAATTGAATTGAAGTGTGTAGAGAAACTTAAAAATTTACCGATGAAGGCGATTGAATTTGGCAGTTGATCAAGAATGAGTGAATTACCGATAATGTAGAAAATAAAAATAATCGTCACCGTCAAAACAAAAGAAATGATTTGATTTTTTGTAATAGAAGAAATCCAAAGACCAATGGCAATATAGGACGAACCAAGAAGCAGAGCGCCAACATAACCAGCAATGATTATGCCCCGATCAGGATTGCCTATTTCTATAACCATAATTGGAATAGCGATTGTCAACAAAAGCATTATCGCTAAGAAAACAAAACTGGAAAGAAATTTGGCAAGAACAACTTCCGCTGTTTTCACTGGAAAAGTCATTAGAACTTCAACCGTGCCACTGCGTTTTTCTTCCGCCCAGGAAAACATCGTAATCGCTGGCAGGATAAACATAAAAATAATCGGCAAAAAATTAAAAAATGATCTCGCTGACGCCTGTCCGATAATAAAAAACGACTGCATAAAAATC
>JAGLIN010000062.1 GCA_023142975.1 Candidatus Parcubacteria bacterium | reverse complement strand
CAGACATTTTTTTCTAAAGCTTCGCTTTTTAGAAAAAATTCTGGGATGACAACTCTATTTAGAGATTGTATTTTAATTCTTCCAATGCAAAATAACAACTCCGATTCATTGTAAGCATATGGTTTCAGATACTATTTCATCTCCCTCATCGGGATACTTTTCACCTTTCCCTCACGGTACTTGTTCACTATCGATCATAAAAAGTATTTAGCCTTGGCAGATAAACTGATCGCTTTCTAATAAATTAGAAAACGAACAGCCTATTTTTAGTAGGACTGCCGGATTCCCATAAGATTTCACTGGTCCTATGGTACTCAAGAGCAACAACAGAAGTTTGTATTGGTTTTCGTCTACGGGACTATCACCGTCTCTGGTTAAGCTTTCCAGCTTATTCAACTAACCAAAATACAATTTTATTAACTTCTCAAAATTGAAACTATAGCTCTAAAACTCAAGAGCTTTAGAAACTAAGATTTCAATTCAATGTCATTGTCTTACAACCCCCGACCACACCTCGCTGCATTTATATGGAATTGCTAATTTTGAATTATGAATTATGAATTTTGAATGAATTTCTAATGTTTAAATTTCTAATACTTTAACATTAAAAATTAATTTATTTGAAATTTATTCAAAATTCAAAATTGGAAATTCAAAATTATAAACAATTCCATACCAAGTGCAATGAGGTATGGTCAGGTTTGGGCTTCTCCCCTTTCGCTCGCCACTACTCAGGGAATAGAAATACACTAATATTCTACTATAATAAATTATAATAGAAATATTAGCATACACTTATTTCTTTCTTTTCCTCGGGCTACTGAGATGTTTCACTTCGCCCGGTCTTCTTCTCATACCCTATATATTCAGGTATGGATGTACTGAGATTAATCAGCACGGGTTACCCCATTCGGACATCCCCGGATCAAACCTTGCTTGGCAGGTCCCCGAGGCTTTTCGCAGCCAGGCCACGTCCTTCATCGTCTTTTTATGTCTAGGCATCCACCATACGCCCTTAAGTGCTTACTTAATGCGTGATTAACTAGCAATTAATGATTGCTAATAATTGATAATATTTATAATTAAAAAACTATAAATATCAAGAACTTATTTTTACTTAATGTAAAGATGATAATTTACTTGCTATTGAAATCCACTTGAGTAGATTTCAATTCTTTATTCAATTGTCAAAGGACAATTTTTAATAATCTATTTTACTTCGCAAGATTATCTTGTGAAGTAATTTTAAATTATTCTATTTGTCATTCTCGCGAAGGCGGGAATCCAGTTTGTCTCAATAAATAATATTTATCGTATAATTTTGTTAAATGATATTAACTGGATCCCAGACATTTTTTCTTACGCTTCGCTCCAAAAAAAATTCTGGGATGACAAGAAGAGAAAGTTTAGAATAATTATAAAAACCGCTTCTGAAGCGGCAGTTCCTTTTTAATTTTTTAGTAAATTAAAATTTAAAAGTATTTGCCAACTTCTTTTCTATATTCGCTTTTTGTCCGCTCATATAATTTACTAAAAATTTAATTTAGTTTTATTATTCACACACTTTCAACTCACTCAAGCATAATAACACACCTCGAAAACCTGTCAAGCGTTTTTCATATTTCAGAAAAAAATCAGTCTATAAAAAGTAAGACTGAATAATTTATTTTTTGATTTTTCTACACTCATTTTCTGAACATAGAACAAGCTTTTGCCCACCAATAATATTTATATTTATAATATTTTTCATCTTTGTAATGGACAATCTTAATAGAAAACTTCTCACGAAGAAAGGTGTCTAACCATTTTTCTTCAGAAAGAAACACTGTCTCTTCAATCCAAAACCCTGCCCTCTTAAAATCGTTTTCTATTTCTTTCATTGTGCAATAAGGCTCGCCGCACAATAAGCATTCTTGAAGAAATCTTATTATCCTTTTCCTCAATTCCTTTTCTGCCCCTTTCTTTCTATGCGCTTCCTCGCTTACCTCTTTTTCGCTCAACGACATTAATATCTACCTCCTTATAATTTCTATAAGAATAACATCTGAATAAAATATGTCAAACAGAAATCAAAAACAGCATCTAAACAATGCTGTTTTTGAGTATAATTTGTCTTTAGCGCTACAGACAAAATTTTAGCAAAACATCCTTTAAATTTAACAAGCCTTCTTTTAATAATAAATGACCAGAACAATTCTATCTCTTAAACAAAAAATAACAGCAAACGCCAACATTGTCAACATAAAGCTGTTATTTTTAAAAATTTTATTTACACTTCTTCTTGGCCTTTTCTTCAAGCATAAGTTTTTTAATCTCAAGCCGTTTTGCCGTTTTGTGAGAATGTGTTTTTCTTTTCTTCCCAACACCAGTCTTTCTTTTTGCCATATAGATATTTTATGAATAAGAATTATTGTTTACAATTTCAATCTAAACATCTTCCGAATCTGAATCAGGATAATCGTCTAAATCCTGAGCAGACACTTCTTCTACATCTTCCCATTTATGTCCCGCGGCATTAAATTCTCTAATAGTTTTTATCCAACACTTTTTACCATCTTTGATCCTATAAACTTTGTGATCGCCTATCGCTCTTAAAAGATCGGACAAGACCGCATTTTGATAAGAAGCCAAAGTCTCGGCAGAAACTTCTTGAATGTCTCCCCATTTATATCCCGCGGCATTAAATTCTCCAGCAGTTCTTATCCAATGCTTTTTTCCTCCTTCAAGTTTATATACTTTATGACTACCTACTGCTCTCAAAAGTTCTGACACAAGAGTTTCTGCTTCAGGATATTCCTCTAAAAGTTCCGCAGATATTTCTTGAATTTCACTCCAACTATAACCGCCATCTTCAAATTCTTTTGGAGATTTTATCCAATGTTTTTTCTTGTTTTTAATAACATAAACCCTGTGTTGTTCGCGTACTCTGTAAAGAGTTACTCCAGAGTTGCTATTTGGTTCCGCTGGTCCTGGAAGCGATCCTTCCGGGGGCGTTATGTCTTCATCTTCATCTTCGTCTTCATCAGCACTATCTGTTATCGTAAAAGTAAATGGATTGTCAACAACAGAATCGTCGGGGCTATTTTGTAATTCCCTGTCTTCTGCAATAGCTCCAAAAATTGCCAAAGGAGCAGTAAGAGTTACTACTTCAATATCACTATGAATAAAATTAACAGTTTGTTCTAAGGTTAAAGTTTTATCGTCATTGCTCCAAACAGGCGCTAACCAATCGCCTGGATCAGGAGAGATTGACCATTCACCGTTATCATCAAGAGTAGTCGTATCCATTGATTCAGAAAAAGTAATAATGATATTTGCATCTACAGAAATATCCGCGCCACTATCCAAAGAATTTTCATATTGATCAACAGCTGTCAGAATTATTGGCTGAGCGCCATCTTTTTCCGTAATGTCACTGTCAATAGCTGCTATACTAATTGGCGCAGAACCATCCGTAACTTTTAAATCAGTAGCAGTATTGGTCGGTGTATAAACAACATCCAAAGCTGTTCCAGATGTATTAACATTTAAATCTAAGTCAGATTCATCTAAAACCAATTTAAAGGTCGCTGTTCCATCGCCATTATCTATTTCAAATACAATAGAACTAATAGTAACAGACTTGTTTGATTCTGCGTCAGTAACTGTAAATTTTTCAGCTGTTTTTTCACCTTCAGTTTCAATTTCTGTATCAACAACAACCCCAGTCGCACCCGTATAACCAACCATGATATGCACTTCATCAATTTTACCGTTTGAATTAGCGTCTTTTAATAAAATTTCACTTGTTTCTCCGTCTGTTGCTTTAACGACTTGCGCTCCGCACATTAAACTAATGGATAAGACCATTGATGCGAGCACTAAAATTCCCTTTTTATTTTGTTTCATTTTTTTATTCCTTTCTTTTTAAAAATTATGATTAAAAATTAATTAATTAAAGCTATTTAAAACATCCAAAAATATTTATTCCTGTCTTTCGTTTAGCATTATAACATATAAATTAATAATTGCATACTATCACTCCATTATTAAATGATTCTTACAGCAAAGATTTATAGATTAGAGAATTATTTTTGATGTAAATCAACAAAGCCTAAATACAGACAATACAACCGTTTAACAATATTAATTCCCATTTTCCCACAATTTAACTATCGGCACAACTGTTATTCTTGGAACGACTGCTTTTTTCATTTTTTGAGAAAGTATATCGGCCAAATTATTAATTTGATTTTCCGTTAAAATATCTGCATGTTGAATCGTAACATCAATAGCTACAACTTCACCTTTATCCTCAACATTAACACTTGTTATAGCTGCCCCTGGAAATTTAGCATTTATAATTTGTCTTATTGCATTTTGCTGATTCTTTTCTTTGATTGCTTCACTTGTAATTAAAAGCAAAGGAATTGCCATCACAATTAAAGAAATTAAAGCCCAGCGAATATTACTCTTTCTTTTATCTTGTCCGGTTTCTGTTGACGGTCCCTTAAATTTTGAAACAAGAAATAAAATTGAAGCAGAAAAAGTTACGGCGATTAAATTTGAAAGATAAAGAATGAAAGCTCCGCCTGCCATTTCTAAATTTCCGTGAGAAACGGAAAGTCCCATCACTGCTATCGGCGGAACCAGAGCCGCCGCGACCACAACTCCCGCGATCGCCGCTCCGATTTTAGGATAAGTAATTACGAAAGCTCCCACAAACCCAGCGGCGAGAGCGATAAACAATTCAAAAATAGTCGGGGAAGTTCTGGATATAAACTCACTGCCTTTCAATGCGTATTCTGGAGATATAAAACCAAGAACAAAAGATATTAATAAAATAATAACAGTGCTTCTAAATAAGGTGGAAACAGAACTTTGCAATAATCCTGATCTCCCTTTAATAATTGCAAGCGATAACGCTAAGACTGGCCAAACTAACGGAGCCAAAAGCATTCCTCCGATAACAACAGCTGAAGAATTGACAATTAAGCCTAGCGTTATTATGATGGCCGAAAAAATTGTCAACACAAAAAAATCAAAATCTCCTTTGGCGCTTTCTTTTATTTCCCCGTAAACTTTTTCTTGCCTTTTTTTATCAATATGAAAAGGTCTGATATATTTTTTTATTTCCTTTATTTTTTCCTCTGGTATTTCTTTAATTTCCATAATATTTTATTTAAATTTTAAAAAGC
>JAGLIN010000061.1 GCA_023142975.1 Candidatus Parcubacteria bacterium | reverse complement strand
AATATTTTTATTCAAAAAATCCATCGTGGCGGTAAATTCCAAAAGCAGGTTGCCCGTGTTTTGTTTAAAAATATTTTCAACCGTGTTTTCCCAGTTTGGTTTTTCCAATTTTTCGCTTAATGCTTTTTGTTTTGTCTGGACTTGACCATGATGAGCTTCATCAGCAATTAAAACAATCTTTTTATCCTTAAAATCTTCCAGAGTTAAAGAATTTTCTTTTTCATTATGCAAATCAATATGAAGTTTCTGAATAGTGGTAAAACAAATATTAATATCAGATTCGCTCACTCCGTCAAAGTTAGCCACCGACTTAATTTGAGTTTGTTTATTATCAAAAAATAGCTTGTCGTTAAACAAGTATTTGCCTGATAAATTATTCAAGAAATTATCTTTGGTCTTTTCAATGATATTCGTGGAATTAACAAAAAACAAAAAATTGCGATAACCCTGATTGTATAAATATAAAATCAAGCCAGCCATGATCAAAGTTTTTCCCGAACCGGTCGCCATATTAAAAAGAAAATGCAAGGGATATTCCTTGTTTTCATATTTGCCATTATAGCAATGGAAAAATCTTCCAAACGCCTCTTTTTGGTATTCTCTCAATTCAAAATTTGAATTCAAATTTTCCGCCACAAACTCCGGAATTTCTTTTTTCAAGAATCCCATTTTTGAAACGCTATCTAATTGTTCGTATAGAAATTGTTGTGGCATAAACTAATTTTTATGTATTGCTCTGTTATATTTATATGATTTAAAAATTCTACTTATTAAAAATTTTAGGTGCATAATCGTCCAAAGCCTTACTAACAAATCTTTCCGAATAGCCAGCAAATATACTCAGGATAATTAAAACAAATTTTTGATCCAATGATTCCGCTATAGAAATGATATTTAATTGCATAAAACTAAACAATATCAGTGCTGAAACACATCCAATTAATGGTCTTAAAATTAATTTCAACGTTCCCAATTGATTAGATTCCTCTATTTGTAAATCTTTACCTAAATTCAGTATAACTCCCAAAGTTCCACCTAATAATCCAAATAATAAAGCTGAATAAAATCCATATTGTATAATATCAACAAAATAATAATAAATAGAAATTACAATCAATTCCGCTAAAATAATCCATATAAAATATTTAATTATCTTTTTTTGAAATTCTTTCCATGTAAAAATTCTTTTCCACAAATTTTTTATAACCTCATCTACTCTATTGACTATCTTTCTTGAATATTCTGGATTTGATTGAACATTCTCTTCAGCTTTATCTAATAAATCAGACCATACGTCTTTTTCTTCGGCATTTTTGAAAACATATAAATTCGCTCGCGTTATTTCTATGTCTGCAAGTAAATTATTGCGATTTTTATTATTATCAATTTCTTGTTGTTCCATATTTTCTATTTACTAATAAGTTTTTTATTTTTTCGTTTCTTTCTTTCTGTACTAATTTTATATGATTCTCGATTTCTGAATTAAACGCATTCAGTTGCACATAATAAGGATTACTAAGAGTAGTATTTGAGGGTTCTACTTTAATATGTATGGAATTGTCATTTCTTGTTGTTAATACTTTCCTATTTTTTTCAAATTCTGTATTTCTTCCAAAAACAAGACCACTTTCAACATATCCCTCATAATAATTAGTGGCTACAGTATTTTGATTTTGTTCTTCAATAGCCTTGTCAGAAACAATGATGATATCAGGATTCATCACGGACAATAAATATGATAGGGGTGTATCTTTGTTTCTTTCTTCTTCTATTATTCTTCCATGATGTGGTGCAATAAAAATATCTGTTTTTCTAATATATTCAAGAAAATTTTCTGCGTGGTCATTTTCTAATATTTCCGTTATACCCTCATTATTAATATCCCCGGGGAAACAAATTACAAACTGTCCAAATTTAACAAAAGTAATCACGCTATGATAATTTATATCAACTTCATTTTCAATTGATGTTTTAAAACTATTTTTAAAATGTTTTACTACAATATCATTATATAAATATTGAGACACGGACGGATAATTTTTGATTTTAACATACTCTTGCTTTGGGCTTTCTTGAGGTGGATTATCTTTTTTACTTATGAAATCACCTGTTATATTATTTGTGTGATATTGAGTTGGCGTTAATATTTTTCTGACATTTTTTAAATCAGAAATATGGTCGCTGTCATGATGAGTAATAACTGCTTTTTCTATTCCACTTTCTCCAACCCATTTTTGCTCCTTGATAAATTTTGCTGGAGAAAAATCTTGTTTATGTCCACAATCAATTAACATTGTCTCGCCAGAAGATGTTTGAATAAAAACACAGTCACCATGCTCTACATCAAATACTATTATATCTAATTGGTTTTCTGTAATATGTTTCATATGTTTAGTCTTAATTTTTAATAAATTCTTTAAAAACAATCAGTGACAAAAATTCATGTAATTGCCCCTTGAGCAACTCGTCTTTTTCTTCTCTTTTAGATTTTGATTTTAAAATATTTCCATGTGCTAATCCTTTTTTATTGCGCAATTCGTTCCAATCTTTAACATATTCACTATAAGACTGTATATCTTTAGAGCTAAAATCTTCAATATAGTTTACAATTCTATCTTTTGTATTGCCTTTTTCATTTAGTTGTTTAGCGCTTAAAATATTTTTTATTTTATTTATTAATATTGGATTTTGAAAAATTTCTGACTTATCTTCTAAAATTTTATTATTAATATAATCTAAAATTTCCTTAGAAAATTCTTTTAGTTGTTTTTTATCTTTTTCTTTACTAAAAATAACATTGGTAGCTAAAGATTTTCTTGCTAAAAATTCCAACAAGGAAAATTCTGCAAAAAAACGAACATCAGAATAAGAAATTGTATTTATGTTTAACATGAATGGGACAAGTCTTGAAAAAGATGTGTTTCTATCACAAAGCAATTTATAACCATTTTCAATAACTTTTTTAGGTTCAAGAATGAGTTTTTTGTTATTAACAAAACAAAAAGGATAATTACCAAAATTAAAATAATGTGGAATATCATAATAAGGAAAATTTTTATATAAGTAAAAAAGCGTAATTTCATTTCCCAATAAATAACTTATTACAATAAAAATTTTGTATAATTTATTCAAATCGGATTCATTCTGTTCTATCTTAATAAATAGTATATTTTTATTGAAATCAATCTCAATCTTGCAGTTTAAAAAAGAAGAGTTTGTCTTGATTTTAACCGTGTCCTTTTTTAATCCAATTGGTTTTTTTAGTTCATACCAAACAGAAAGTTTCTTATAATCTTCAGAAATTTGTGCGACTCTCTTTTTATGTAAATCAAATAAATTATTTATTCTAGCCATAATTTTTTAATCCTTATAAAATTCCTTATTAATTTTTCTATCTTCTTTACTCGCTCCAAACTCCTTATCATCAACCTCGCTCAAATTCACATAAAGCTGATTCTTATTTAGGAGATCAAAAAGAGTGCGTTGTTGTTTGGCAAGTGAAAGTTTTTTAAATTCATCAATCGTCTCGTCAAACTTTTTAATATCAACATTATAATTCAAGAAACTTTTTGACTTCATATCCTTCCAGATATTTAAAAGTTTCTGCGTTGTATCCGCTTTTTTAATTTTCTTCACAAACTGTTCGTTATATTCCATCAACTCGCAATAAACAAAATCCCCGCCACCTTTCCAGTTTACCGCCTTAGAAATTCCGCCATTATCAAAATCAATCTCGTCTAATAATTTTTCAGACTTCTTAACTTGCTTGCCAATCACTTTTTTAAGTCGTTCAACAGTCACTTTTTCTATATAGTCCATTTGCTCAATCAAAATAAACTGCCTTTTCATTTTCATCGCCACCGCTCCAGTCGTTCCACTGCCGGCAAAAAAATCTAGAACAATATCATTTTCCTTGGTTGACATTTCTATTATTCTTTTCAAAGTTTCTTCTGGTTTTGGGTTATTAAACACTTTTCCGTTAAATAGTTCTTTTAGATGCAAAGTGCCTCTTTCTGAATTAACTTCTTTATCCCACCATACCGACCTAGCCATTCTGGTTTTTTTTCTGTATTTTTCAACAATCTGATAACGACCATTTTCTTTCATTACCTTGCCACAGATATTTATATTTAGATTCTGTTTTGATTTTTCCTTTCCCCACCTCCAAACAGTTTGAACACACTGAGAAATTGCTGGTTTTACTTCTATCCATCCCTTTTTATTATCAAGCGAAATTTCATAAAATCCATTTTCATCTTTATTTTTTGGATTTAAATAAAAAGAATAAAATAAATTTGGGCGATTTTTATCATTAAACTTTATATTTCTATTCCTCAATTCTCTAATTTCAAAACCACTTTTTTTATCCTTATATGGAAATTCTTTCTCTTCATCTAATAAGTCAAACAAGGTATAATCAACTGTCTTGGAATATACATTGATAAACTCATGCATATTAGCAACTCCACCATAATCTCTTCCTCTCGGATTATTAACAACAGTTATAATCTCAATAAAATTATCCCTATCAAAAACCTCATCCATTAAAACTTTTAAATAAGCCTGCTCATTGTCATTACATTGCACAAAAATAACCCCGTCTTTCCTCAACAGCTCCCTCGCCACTTCCAATCTATTCTTCATAAAAGTCAGCCAAGTGGAATGATTGAAATTATCGTTATAACCGAAAGAATCATTGCCGGTATTATAAGGCGGATCAATATAAATAAGTTTTATTTTATTTTGAAATTGCTGTTTTAAAGAATGCAGAGCTAAAAGATTATTGCCTTTGATGATTAGGTTTTCTTTAATAGCTCCGTTTTCATCGCGTTTTATTTCCTTAATTGCTTCTTTACCTTTTTGGTTATATCTTTTCCAATTCGTCAAAACCTTTGGTGACAGCAATTTATCAACCTCATCTTGCGCTAAAATTTCATTGAAAAATATTTCTTTTCGCTTTTCGTCTTCTTTAGTCATCCCGCCTTCTAAAACGCAATCTTTAAACGGCCAAACCAGCGCCACCTCTTTGCGTTCGTTCAAAAACTTGCCATCAATATTAAGCCCGATTTTATTGCGGTATTTGGTATAAGAATCAGCCAGAAAATTTTTATCCTGAATATAAGATACAAAATCATCAATATTAAAAACTTGAACATCCTTTATCTTTGAGAAAAATTTATTCTTAACTTCTTTATTTTCTAACAATAATTCAATCAGCTTTTTATCTGCTTTATAAGCGCAATCAATAA
>JAGLIN010000060.1 GCA_023142975.1 Candidatus Parcubacteria bacterium | reverse complement strand
TTTCTTCCAATGAAATAAAAAATTTAGTAATCGCGTTGGGCGCGGGAGTCGGTGAGCAGTTTGATATTTCTAAGCTGAGATACAGTCGGGTTATTATTATGACTGATGCTGATGTTGACGGCGCGCATATTAGAACTCTACTTCTTACTTTGTTTTACAGATACTTTGAAGAACTAATTACGGACGGGCATATCTATATCGCCCAGCCGCCGCTTTTTAAAATTCAATCCGGCAAAGAATTCAGGTATGTTTTTACGGAGGAAGAAAAAGAAGAAGCAATTAAGTATTTTCAATTAAAGGTCCAAGAGAAAAAAATGAAAGCAGGGGCTAAAAAGCAAAAAGAAGATGAAGAAATAGAGGGGGAAAACAAAGAATTTAAAGGGATAAATATTCAGAGATACAAAGGTCTTGGCGAGATGAACCCAGAACAGTTATGGGAAACAACAATGAATCCCGAAACTCGCATTATGAAAAAAGTTTTAATAAAAGACGCGGAAGCGGCGGATTTGGTTTTTGAGACTTTAATGGGAAATGAGGTTGAGCCGAGGAGGAAGTTTATTCAGACGCATGCGAAGAAGGTTAAAAATTTGGATATTTAGATTTGTTGTAGAGGCAGACCTATGTGTCTGTTTTTAAGCTTAAACAATATAAATTAAATAATGAAGAAAAAAATACTTGTTATTGGCACGGGAGGAACGATAGCGTCAATAAAAACTAAAAAAGGGTTGAGATCTGCCTATAAAACAGAGGAGCTGCTATCTTTTTTTCCTGAAGCTGACAAAATAGCCGAAGTGAAAGGGATGGAACTTTTTAATTTGGATAGCACAAATATTCAACCACAACACTGGTCTGAAATGGCGAAAGAAATTGAAAAGCGATATGATGAGTATGATGGTTTTGTTATAACTCACGGAACGGACACAATGCATTATACCGCAGCAACTCTTTCTTTAATGTTGCAAAATTTGAATAAACCTGTGATTTTAACGGGGAGCGTAAAAGCTATTGGGAAAGACAGTGACGCAAAGCAGAACTTTTTGGATTCTATCCTTGTTGCTGTTTCAGATATAAATGAAGTTTGTATAGTTTTTCATGGAAAGATAATTAAAGGAAGCAGAGCGAAGAAAGTTACAAATGAAGCAACAAAAATCGCTGAAAATGGAATGGGTGTTTTCACAAGTATTAATTGCCATCTCGTCGGTGAATTTATTGGAAAGGTTGAAGGAATTTATGAGAGGAAAATTGTTCTTAATAAAAAACATAAAAGCGTTAATTGTCAAAATAAAAAAAGATTAAAAATCTTAACGGAGTTTGATTCTAATATTGTTTTTTTGAAAATTTATCCTGGCTTTGATTCTGAAATACTAGATAAGTTTACAAATTCTTGTTGTGTAATATTGGAAGCGTTTGGTCCTGGAAATCTTCCTTTTTCAGGAAATTCAATTTTAGAAAAGATAAAAAAGTTAAATGACAGTAGTGTACCAGTTTTTATCACAACACAAAATCCATTTGGAGAAGTAGATATGAATTTATATGAAGTTGGAATAAAAGCGATGGAAGCGGGCGCGGTTTCTTGCAAAGATATGACAAGCGAGGCAGTAATTGTAAAAGCGATGTGGCTTTTGGGAAATTTTAAAAAAGATGCCAATAAAATAAAAAAGTTAATGCTGAAAAATTTTGTTGGGGAGATAAGAGAATGAGAAATTTGTTGTATTTATTACTAAAAAACTGCGTCACTTGAACGCAGTTTTTCGCTCTTATATAATTTTCAAAAATATGTTATATTGAGAATGGCATTGCTGATATCTAAAATAACGCTGGTAACGCCAAAGAAAATAACATACTTATTGCTATTAAACTGACAACAACAAATTTGACGGCAGTATAAATCTTTTTCTTTTTCATAGAAATAAAATTATAAATTAAGAATCTATTTATAAAACAAGTATATCAATAAAAAATCAAAAAAGCAATTGTTATGATTATAAAAAAAAAGAAAAAAAATATTATAAACAAAATATTTTCCTTTAATTTATTTTTAATAGGGAGTGTTTTGATCGTTGTTTTTTTAGGAACAGGCTTAGGAAAAGAGTTTTATAGAGACTATCAAATTAAAAAAGAGATTGATTCTTTACAGGATGAGATAGGAGCTTTAGAAAAAGATAATTATAAATTATCGCAACTGATTGAATATTATAAGACTGATGAATACAAAGAAGCGGAAGCGAGAGAGAGGTTTAGTTTAAAAAAAGATGGTGAGAGTGTGGTAATCGTAAAGTCAGATCCGAGGGTTTTAGGGGATTTTGATATTATGGAAGAAAATAAAAATTTGCCGAATTATGTGAAATGGTGGAATTATTTTTTCGCGAGTAAATAAACTGGAGTCCAGGCTTTAACCCGTAAAATGATTTATTGGAATTAAAACTTTTACACACTAAAGTGTGAGCTCCAGTGAAAGCAAGCGGGTATAATATATCGGTATTATACGACCTTCCCAAGGTTGAGAGACGGGTCCGACTCCCGTTACCCGCTCAGATTTTTTAAATCTTATTATGAACAACCATTCGTTAAAAATAGGAATAAGTTTCGGTTTGACTTCTGGAATAATCACAACACTTGGGTTAGTCGTTGGTTTAAACGCAGGGACACATTCAAAAGTTGTAATTATTGGCGGAATTCTGACCATAGCGGTAGCGGATGCTTTTTCTGACGCGCTGGGCATTCATGTTTCCGAAGAAGCAGAAAATAAACATTCTGAAAAAGAGATTTGGGAATCAACTCTCTGCACTTTTTTGGCTAAATTTATTTTTGCGATAAGCTTTGTTATTCCGATAATATTATTGCCCCTTGAAACTGCAATTATTGTGAGCATAATTTGTGGACTATCTTTATTAAGCGTTTTTAGTTTTTATATTGCAGACACAAAAAACGGAAGCCGATGGAAAGCGGTTGTAGAACATTTATCTATTGCGATAGTGGTTATAATTTTGACTGATTATATTGGCAACCAAGTCCAATGTTTAACCGAGCCGTTGGATTTAGTATAAATTATTTCTGTCATTTCGAGCCTTTTAAGGCGAGAAATCTAAAAATAATACTATGCAGAAATAATGTTTATATTAAAATAACTCTTAGATTTCTCAATCGCGGAGTTTATGCTGAATTTATTTCAGTGCTCATTTCGGAATGACAACCTATTTTTCTCCTTTAAATCCCCAAGGCTGTCTGCCAGATCCGTGTCCGTCCTGATCAATTCTATGGATTTCTTCTGATTTGCATTTCGGGCAGGACATTATGCTTCTTCTCCCTGTGCCGAATTCTTCCTCCCATTCATATTTGCATCCTTCGCATTTGAATTTTCTTTTTTCTTCATTGTTCATTTTTATAACACCTCCTTCTATTTTTATTGCCTTGCCATTTATTAAAGCGTCGGCAATTTTTTGATTAGCTAAACATAAAATCCGTTGAAAAGTGCTTTGGGATATCTCCATTTTTCTCGCGCATTTTATTTGATCTAACTTCTTATAGTTTTTAAGCCGCAGGGCTTCAAGTTCATCTACAGTTAAAATGTTCTCTTCTAAAGAAGACAGGGGAACGCCTCGCGGTTTAAAATAAATTGTCTGCGGGTTAAAATTTATAAAGCGTATTTTTTTCGGTCGCATATTTTGTATAAAATTTATTATAACTTTAGACTTTCTTTGATGTCATTTCGAACCCGTTAGGGTGAGAAATCTATAAACAAAACTACGCGGAGATGGTGTATATTTGGATGAGATTAAAATAGTTTATAGATCTCTCAATCGCTTCGCTCATTTCGAGATGACAAGAGATAAAGAAGTTCTATTCTTTCTCTTACTTCTTTAATTCGCCCAATCTTCCTTTTATTCCCTTAAGCTCTTCTTCTAACATTTCCGCTTCTTCGTTCAACATTTCCGCTTCTTCTTTTTCGGTTAGTTTTGATTGTAATGGATACAATCCGCCGAATTTGCCATAACCGCATCCGCACCCGCATCTTCCATAAACCATTCCTGGTCCGCAGGGACCCATTCCTCTTCCCGTGCGAGGTCCGGCTCCGGCAGG
>JAGLIN010000006.1 GCA_023142975.1 Candidatus Parcubacteria bacterium | reverse complement strand
CCAGATATTTTTTTCTAAAGCTTCGCTTTTAGAAAAAAATTCTGGGATGACAACAAAAAGTTATAATGGAAATCTTTCAATCAATAATTTTAGGTATCATTCAGGGTATCACGGAATTTCTGCCAATCTCCAGTTCGGGACATTTAATTTTAATCCCGAATTTTTTTGGCTGGCAAGATCAGGGACTTGCTTTTGATGTTGCTCTGCATTGGGGAACACTGATTGCGGTGGTTGTTTATTTTAGGAAGGATTGGATGAGGATATTTAAAGAATCTTACTTGTTAAATAAAATATTAAATATTAAATATCAAATATTAAATCCAAGACCTGAAAATTCCTCTAACTTTCCTTCTCAAGAAAAAAATAAAATATCTCAATATTCATCCGATTTTTTATTCATAATCATCATCGCCACAATTCCTGGAGTTATCGCTGGCTTACTATTAAATACTTACGCTGAAACTGTTTTTAGAAATCCCTTAATAATTTCCGCAACTTTATTTTTTGGCGCCGTGTTATTATTTTACGCTGATAAGGTTAGCATAAAAAAAACAGACTTAACTAATTTAACTCTGCAAATGGGAATTATAATTGGACTATTTCAAGCGTTAGCGATTGTCCCTGGAGTATCACGCAGTGGGATTACAATTACAATGGCTTTGCTTCTCGGTTTAAAAAGAACATCCGCGGCACGATTTTCTTTTTTATTATCCACCCCAATAATTCTCGGCGCGGGAATTAAGGAATTCCCAAGTTTATTAGAAAGCGGTTTAAATATAAATATTTTAGTTGGAGTTTTAGTTTCTGCTTTGAGCGGTTATTTGGCGATTAAATATATGTTGAAATATTTAGAGAATAGGAGTTATAATATTTTTGTGGGATATAGAATTTTATTGGCTTTGGTAATTGCTTTTATAATTTTAGTTTGACAACGATGAAATAAAATGTAAATATAATGGTAAGTAGGAGGTGCAATTGATGGTAGATTTAACAAAAGGAGATTTAATTGCTAACAAGATTGACGATATTAAAAAATCAGTCAGAAGAGCTCATTTTAGCGATTCAAAAGAGGAAGAGATAATAGAAGCCCTAAAAAAAGCAAGTTGGAGCGCATTAAAGGACGAAGAATTCTACAAGAGGAGAAAACAATATAAAGAAAAGGAGGAAAAGATAAAAGGAATGTTATCTAAAATACTTATTGCATTGGGAGTATTTGTGGTAGGTATGCTAATAGAAAGTGAGTGCATTAACCTTTTGCCTCCGTGGATCTTGACAGTGACTATATGGTGTTTTGGAATAGTTTTCGTTTTAATGGTGCTATTCGACATTTATTACAAAGGAGAATTTTATTAATCCCTCCTTTTTTTATTGCCGAAATTTAGAAACAAAAAGAACTGTTTACAAAACAGTTCTCGCAATAAATATTTTTGTGGGACATAGAATGATTCTATCTTTATTTATAATTTTTCTATTTTACACCAATTAACATATTCATACATTCCAGACCATAAAAAACTTATTGAAAATGCGAAAGAAAATTCTTCAAAAGGAATTCCGCATATTAGGATACCTGATAAGTTTGACAGGCTATAGAAGTTTTCTATAAATTCAGGGAATGTGATTATAAATATTTTGAATCCTATAAGATATGAAATCGTAAAAAACGACGAGGTAAATATAACCTTTCTTAAAAGGTCCCGTCTTTTGATTAAAATTATTATTCCGCCCAAAAACATTGACAATGAGGACGACTGACTTGGATGAACTTCCGTAAAAAGTAAAAATCCCGCAAAGATAGTTAGTGCAAAAAAAAGCGCGTCTATCCTGACGCCTTTTTTTGTTTCAATTTTTTTGCTCTTTAATTTGAATATATGATAATATATTGTCGCAATTAATCCCCCTATTGCAAATGAAAAAATGAAACTTTCAATGTCAAGTCCTGTTTTACTTGCTAAATCAAATAGTGTAGGCGGTTTCCACCATTCGGGAACATATAACGG
>JAGLIN010000059.1 GCA_023142975.1 Candidatus Parcubacteria bacterium | reverse complement strand
TTAACTCTATTATGAATATATACCCATAATGAAATCTTGTCAAGTTTTTTAAATGATGTATTATATTTAGACAAGCAATGCCCACTTAGCTCAGTTGGCCAGAGCAACGCACCCGTAATGCGTAGGTCGTCAGTTCGAATCTGACAGTGGGCTCAAAGTCATTTAAACATGTGAACATTTTAACATTTAAACAAAAACATAGATATTTGGAGTGTCAAACGAACCGCAGTGAAGTTTGACCGAAGTATCGCTAAACAGTAGAACTTCGCTGCGGCTCGTTCTACACTCCGAAGCGACACGATGCAAAAAATCAATATGACAAGTTTTAAAATATCTGTTATAATAATCTTATGAAAGAAACGATAGAAAAAATTAAGGATTTAAAAAAGAGGGCCCTTCTTGTGAGGGACTGTCTTTGACTTAAATAAAAAGAAAGCGGAAATTGTCGGGCTGGAGGCGGAGGTAAATGAAAGCGGGTTTTGGAATGATACAAGAAAAGCGAAGAGCGTGATGCAAAAGCTGGATAGCTTAAAAGAAGTTGTTGATGTTTGGGAGGACATTGAAAATAGAATAAATGATTTAGACGAGATAACAAAATTTATTGATGAGAAAAAAGATCAAGATATTTTGAAAGAAGCAGAAGAGAGATTAGAAAAATTAGAGAAAGATTTTGTTGAAAATGAATTTCAGGCGTTGATGAATAAAAAATACGATGAAGCAAGCGCGATTGTCGCGATTCACAGCGGAGCGGGAGGCGTGGACGCGCAGGATTGGTCGGAAATGTTAATGCGAATGTATTTGCGATATGCGGAAGATCATAAATATAAAACAAACCTTATTCATATCTCCAAAGGGGAAGAAGCGGGAATAAAGAGCGCGACATTTATAGTTACAGGTCCGTTCGCTTATGGACATCTCAAGACTGAAGCGGGAGTGCATAGATTGGTCAGGCTTTCGCCTTTTAATTCAGATAATTTGCGACAAACCTCATTTGCTTTAGTGGAAGTTTTGCCGGAAATTACCTCTGATGATGAGGTAAAAATCAAAGACGACGATTTGAAAATTGACACATTTAGATCAAGCGGAGCAGGCGGTCAGTCCGTCAATAAAACTGATTCGGCGGTAAGAATTACGCATTTGCCTACAAAAACAGTTGTCGCGTGCCAAAACGAAAGAAGTCAAATGCAGAATAAAGAACAGGCGATGCAGATTTTGAAATCTAAATTATATAAATTACAAGAAGAAAAAGAGGAAGCTGAAAAAAAGAAGTTGCGCGGAAATTACGCTTCGGCGGAATGGGGGAATCAAATCAGGTCGTATGTTTTGCATCCGTATAAATTGGTAAAAGATCATCGAACTGGATTTGAAACGGCTGACGCGGAAAAAGTTTTGGAAGGGGATATTGATCGGTTTATTGAGGCGAGGTTGAAAGGGGTGCGAAGTTCGTAAAGTAGAAAGTTATAAAGTTATAAAGTTATAAAGTAAAGATTTTATTTTAATAATTGATTAACCTCTGTGTTGGTTCAGGACTTTGTCCTGAACCAGATATTTCTTGAGAATTAATTTAAAAACACTTTTACCGTCTCGTCAGAGTCTCCGATAGGGACTCTGACGGAAAACGGGACAAACGAGATTTATCGTCAGAGTCCTCTGCGGAGAGACTCTGACGGGGCGGAAATTTCTAATTGATAGCAGGAAAATATGAGTTCTGTAACAGTAAATATTACAAGTTTTATTTTAGGTCTTTGGGCGTTTTTATCTATGATTGTATGTGTTTATGGTGGTATTAAATATTTTTTTGCAAGAAGAAATAAAGAAAAAGAAAAAAGAGCAATAAAGCATTTTCTGTTTGGTTTGTTAAATTTAATTGTTGTGTATTTCATCTATGCAATTGTATTTTTTGTTTTAAGGTCTGGTAGTGTAGTATTATAAAATCAATTAAAATTTTATTAAAAACTAACTTCAAACATATGCCAAAAAAAACAAAAGAAAAAAAGGATTTGCCGAGGGAGCCTTTTTATACAAATTCATCCCAGCTTCCAGTGGGTCATACCGATGATTTATTTGAAGCGGTGGAGCTTCAAGATAAATTACAAACCAAATATACAGGCGGAACAGTAATGCACGCTTTTTTGGGCGAGCGGTTGCCGAGCGGGAAAGAAGCCAAGATGATAGTTAAAAAAATATTTGAAAAGTCGGAAATGCCGTATCTTTCAATTACTCCGACCTTTAGTATTTGTCCGAATCATGGCTATTTGTCAGGCGAACATTTTACTTGTCCAAAATGCTTAATAAAACAACCTTGCGAGGTTTATTCAAGAGTAGTCGGATATTTAAGACCGGTTCAACAGTGGAACAAAGGAAAAGTTTCGGAGTATGCGAGGAGAAAAGTATTTAAAGGTAAATAAGTATTAAAATTGTCATCCCAGAATTTTT
>JAGLIN010000058.1 GCA_023142975.1 Candidatus Parcubacteria bacterium | reverse complement strand
TTAGTCTCACTTAATAAAAATTATATATAGATTATTATTCATCGAGATTTAATGGATTCCCGCCTCTGCGGGAATGACAGAGCTTTGCTCTAAGATTTTAGAATGGTAAGATGTCTATATATTTACATGTTAAAATGTTAAAATGATATTTTTTGACAATGTTTCAAAAATTTATAACGACAACTCTTTTGCTTTGAAAAATATAAATTTTAAGGTGGAAAAGGGGGAATTTATTTCAATTGTTGGGCAGAGCGGAGCGGGAAAATCAACTCTGTTAAAGCTGATTTTTGCTGAGGAAAAACCAACGAAAGGGAAGGTTTTTATAAAAGGAAAAAATATAAGTAAAATAAAAAGTAATAAGTTGCCTATCCTTAGAAGGCATATCGGGGTAATTTTTCAAGATTTTAAATTACTAGATAAAAAAACAGTTTTTGAAAATGTCGCTTTTGCAATGGAAGTTTCTGGGAGATCCGATGTTGACATCAAAGAAGATGTCCCGCAGGTTCTAGAAATAGTCGGCCTTTCTGATAAAACTGATAATTATACAACTGAACTTTCCGGGGGAGAAAAACAAAGAGTGTCAATTGCCAGAGCGTTAGTTCACAGGCCTGATATTATAATTGCTGATGAACCTACTGGAAATCTCGATCTTATAAATACATGGGACATAGTCCAGCTTCTTACAAAAATAAATCAATACGGCACAACGATTGTTTTGGCGACGCACAATAGGGAAATAGTGAATTTAATAAAAAAGAGAGTTGTAACTATTGATGGCGGGACGATAACAAGAGATCAAACAGATAAAGGGAAATATTTAATATAAGCAAATGATTATCAATAAAACTAAAAGAATAATAAGGGCTGCTTTAAATGATTTGTTGAGGAATGTTTGGTTGAATATAGCGACTATGTCTATAATTGTTGTAACTCTTTTTACGGTAACAACTATGTTGGCCGTTGATGCTATAGGAAATTTCGCGCTTAGTTCTTTGCAAGAAAAGATTGATATCACAATTCAATTTAAGGATGATGCTGATGAAAATAAAATTCTGGAGCTGAGAAAAGATTTAGAAGAATTGCAAGAGGTAAAAAGCGTTGAATACATTTCAAAAGATCAAGCGCTTCTTAATTTCAAAGAATCTCACGAAGATAATGAATATATAAATCAATCGCTTGAAGAGTTGGGAGAAAATCCATTGTTTGCCGTTTTGAATGTAAAAGCGACTTCTCTTGGCCAATATGAATCTATTGATGAATATATAAAGGGAAATGAAAATTATGGAGATATTATTGAAAAGATTAATTTCAAGGAGAATGAAAAAGCTATAAATAATTTCTCAACAATTCTAAAAACGGTTGAGGATAGTATGTTTGGCTTAGCTATCCTGTTTGTATTTATGAGTATTTTAGTCGCGTTCAATACTATTCGTTTGGCGATGTATACTCATCGCGTGGAAATTGAAATTATGCGTTTGGTTGGAGCAAGCAATTGGTATATAAAGATGCCATTTGTTGTGGAGGGAATTATTCTTGGAGTTTTAGGAGGTATTGCAACTTTCGCTTTTATAGTTCCAATTATTATGTATGTTTCTCCCAAAATAGCGCAATTTCTTCCCGGTCTTGATCTATACGCGTATTTCTTAAATAATATTTTTAATTTTACACTTTTTATTTTTGTCTTGGGAATAAGTTTGGGAGTAGTTAGCAGTTTGATTGCGATAAGGAGATATTTAAAAGCATAACATATTAACATTTAAACATCCTAACATCCTAACAAGTTTTTTCGCTTGTATTTTTTTAAATTAGTGATAGTGTTTATAAAGTATGTTAGCATATTAAAATATTAGTATGTATTTGGGGATCGTCTAATGGTAGGACGACAGGTTCTGGTCCTGTCAATCGGGGTTCGACTCCCTGTCCCCAAGCAAGTTAAAATAATACTATATCATAGAGGTTATTTTTATGTTTATGGATACAAAATTTTCAAGAGATTTAATTAAGGGAAGAATTGCTGAAGTAATTTTCGAGCAAATGTTCCGAGAAGCAGAAAAATATACTGTTATTCCTTTTGGTTACGAAAATTTAATACCAGAACTAATGAATTGCGGAAATTCTTATAACACCAAAAAAGTTATAAAAAATATTAGCAGTTCGCCTGATTTTGTCTTGATTTCGCAAAGCAAAGAAAGCGTTTTTCTTGTGGAAGTAAAATACCGTTACAAATTCAATAAAAGGGAAATTAAAAATCTTGCCGAAAAACAGAAGTGTAGATGGCATCCGTCGTGGATGTTTATAGCCACATTAAACGGTTTTTATTTTGATTCCTGTTCGGGTATCATAAAAAATGACGGCGAGGTTACTGCTTTAAAAAATGGTTGGATTAGAAAAGATTTGCAGGATAAATATCTAGAACTTCTTAAAGAATTTGAAAGATAAAAACAGTTTTTCGTGTGAGAATCGGTTTATAGTCAGCTCCTAAAGTTTAGAAAACACAAAAAACTTTTCCATTCTTCAAAACAAAAAAAACGAATTACAAATCCGTTTCTACAAAGAGAATATAAAATAATGTAAGTATTATAAAATCTTATTTTCTCTCAAATAAGTTCCAACATTATCCCACAATCCAAGCAAATTAAAAATCTTATTTTTTATGTAATAAATCATATCTAAACTATATGAGCCGAGTTAAAAAACCATTTTTGAAATATTTAAGACCTCTTAAATGGAAAGAGGTTTTTGATTTTTGGCGTAAGAATGAGGCAAGTCAGGCAAACTGGATCAAAGCTTATAAAGAAAGGGGATTTGATTCTTGGGACGCTTGGCGGGAAAAATATACAAAGCCGCTTAAGTGCGATCAAGCGGAATGGCATTTTTATGAATTGGTTAATCCTGAAAAAAATATCTCTTCTTTTTATGGAGGACCGTTTAAAACTTGGAAAAAGCTTTATTATAAAGAAAAGGAAACCCTACAATTTTCTGAACTTGTGAAATTACCTGAAATTCAAAAAAATAAAGATATAAATTCTCTGGCAGATAATTTTCCAGAAAAAACAATTATTATCGGTCTGGAAGTTGGAAAGAAGATTGTAATTATAGAGGGAATGCATCGTTCATGCGCGATCGCGCTTCTTGCCAAAAAAAGGAGAAAACTAAAAAGCATTATTTTAATTGCGTTGGCAAAATATCCAGAAAACAATCTTCCTGCGGTAGGAAAATTTAGAAAATCAAAATAGATTGCTACTTATTTTTATTTGTCATAATCTGATTATTTTGGTAGAATAAAATTATAATAAAATAAAAAAGGAGGAAATATGGAATGTGAAGGAATTAGATTTTTTATGAGTATAATACTTGTTATATTTTTAGCGTTGTTTCTTTGGGCGGTTTCTCCTGTGGGAATTTTGTTTTTCTCATCGGTCAGAATATTATTTTCAAAATCGTCTTCAATGCTGAAAAGGAAACTTGCTTGGATCGCGCAAATAATCGCGTTTTTAACCTGGGGATCTATAATGTTTTTATTGTTGGTTGTTTACATTGATTCTGTTTCCTATAAAGTACTTAATTTAGGCGGCGATGTTTTAAACTTAGCGATAATATCGGGATGCGCTTTTTTTATTGTGATGATTTTAGTGATATTTGTTGAGAAAATGATTTACTGTAATACTAAAAAGAATGAAAATAATAATAGCAAAAACAATTCTAAAAAAATTAAATCTGGAGGAATAAAACAAAAAGTTAAAAGAAAAATTAAAAAAGAAATAAAGGAAATTATTAATGATAAAATTGATAAGTTATAAAGTTAAATTTATTTTTTAATTTATGGCATTATGAAAAAAGTAATTGTTATAATTTTGTTTATTATTTCAATCGGTAGTCTGTTTTTGATTTATGATTTAAATAAAAAATCTAATAGTTATATTGTCCCATGCACTATTATAGAAAGAGGCGATAATGGTCTAATTGGGAGAGTAGAGAAATCAAGAGATAGTATTCCTTGTTCTGATGATAGTGATTGTAATTCAGAAAAAATGATGGAATATTGTAATCCTGGTTTCCCTGATCTTCTCAAATGTATTGGTGCAAAATATTATTGCGGTAAAGATGGAAAATGCAGAGGATATAATTGTCTTTAATTCTTTATTATAAAAATAGAAAGGAAATAATATTATGGCAATTTTAAAAAGCCTCCAAAATTTGCTGGAGAAAAATAAAGTTAAGCATGAGGTTATAGATCACAAGACGGTCTATACTGCTTTGGATAGCGCGGAAACACAGCATATCAAACCGCAGGAAGTTGTGAAAACTTTGGTGATGAAAATAAGCGCGAAAAAATATGTTTTGGCTTTAATTCCCGCGAATAAGAATTTGAATAAAAAGAAATTTTTGAAAGAGGTAAATAAAGTATTAAAAAAGGAAGGAGAAAAGGCTGTGAAGACGATTGAGTTTGCCAAGGAACAATGGATGAAGAAAAATATGAAGGGAAAAATCGGCGCGACCATTCCATTCGGTTCTTTGTCTAAAATGTCTGCGTTTATTGATAGGAGTTTATTAAAAAATAAAAATTTAATTATCAATACGGGGGATTATGAAAAGTCTATAAAATTAGCGACGAAGAAGTTTCTGGAATTAGAAGAAATGGCGAAAGGAGTTTTTTCAGAGGCGAAGAAGAAGAAAATTAAAAGTAAAGCGAAGAAGAAATAAATGTTATTAGTCATAGGCAACAAGGTTGTTGGCGGTAAGAATAGTTGTAAGTCATAAGTCTTAAGTTTTCTTTCGGCTTGTAACTAATGACCTGTCCTACTGCTAATAACTTTATTACTAATGACTATTTGTTGTATGTCCTACATTGTCAAGGCAAGCCATTATCAAAGTCAGGAAAAAATATTTGAAGGTCCGCTTGATCTTCTTTTGGATTTGATTGAAAAAGAGGAGCTTGAGGTGACAGATGTTTCTTTGGCGCAGGTGGCTAATCAGTTTTTGAAATATTTAGAAAACAGCGAGAATGTAAGTCCGGAATACTTAGCAGATTTTTTATTAGTGGCGGGAAAATTAATTCTCATAAAATCAAAAGCAATTCTTCCGACTTTAGAGTTGGAAAAAGAAGAAGAGGAAGACATAGAAGAATTGAAAGCAAGACTAAAAGAATATAAAAAATTTAAAGAAGTGGCGAAAGAACTTAGAAAGTTAGAAAGCAGAAAAAGAATATTTTTTTCTCGACAAAGTTATTCTGGGATGAAAACAATTTTTTGTCCGCCTAAAGAGTTATCAGCTTTAGATTTGCAAAATATATTTGAAAATATTTTAGATAAATTGCCGAAAGTTGAAATTCTTGCCAAAGAAACGATAAAGAAAATTATTTCCATTAAAGATAAAATTGATTATTTAAAGAAAAGTTTATTAGAAAGAGTAAACTTAACTTTTCATAGCGCGATATCTAATAATAAAGACAGGGTGGAAATTGTAGTGACTTTTTTGGCGATGCTGGAATTAGCAAGAAACAATGTAGTTTCCGTTGAGCAAGAAGAAATGTTTGGGGAGATTAGGATTAAAAAGTTATCTTAGCTGTCATTGCGAGGAGCCTGAGCGAGCGCAGCGAACGAGAAGGCGACGA
>JAGLIN010000057.1 GCA_023142975.1 Candidatus Parcubacteria bacterium | reverse complement strand
TACGAAAAATATTGTTTATTGAAATTTACTGGATTCCAGACAAATTTCTCCGTTCCACTACGAAATTTTCTGGAATGACAATAAAATAAATTTTACTTTATCCAACTCACAATCTCCCTAAATACATCTCCCACGCCCTGTTCCCCATTAATTTTTATCAACATATTTTTATCTTCATAATACTTAATAACTGGACCGAGCAATTCTTTATTCCATTCCAAGCGCTTTAAAATTTTCTCTGGCGTATCATCTTCCCTCCTATAAACTTCACCTCCGCAAATCGGACATTTTGTATCCTTCTCTTTCAAGTCTTTCCCAACGATTAAAAGATGCTTATTTTCTCTACATTGTTTTCTAACAGAAAGCCGTTTAATTGATTCCTCTTCGGAAATATCTACATAGAAAACATAATCAATTTTTCTATCTAATTTTTCATTCCAATATTCAATTTCTTTTACAATCCTTGGCGTACCGTCAAATACTATTCCCCTGTTTTTATCAAGTTTGTTTATTCCCCAATCAAAAACTTCTTTTTTCATTAAATCCCAAGGAACAAACTGTCCTTTTTTATTTATAATTTCATCTATCTTTCTTCCAACTTCAGTCTTTTGACTTGCTATCTCTCTCAACACGCTTCCTGTCTCAAAAATCTGCAAACCATATTTTTCCGCCAGCATTCTTGTCTGTGTCCCCTTTCCGGAACCTTGCGGTCCCATTATTATTATATTGATATTTTTTTTCATTTTGGATTTTATTATTTTTAATCTGTCATCCCAGAATTTTTTCTAAAAAGCTTTAGCTTTAGAAAAAATGTCTGGGATCCAGTAAGTCTCATTTAACAAAATTATTCTATAATTATTATTCATTGAGATTAACTGGATTCCCGCCTCCGCGGGAATGACAAACGCAAAGTTTATTTTCCACATTCTTTTAAAATAATCCCTTTCACCTCTTCCACCGCTTCGTCTAATTTTCCTTCATAATTAACCACCTCGTAATCATAAATATCTTTATGCTTCAACCATTCTTTTGTATAGATCATTCTCTCTTCAACAAATTTCTCACTTGCGCCACGGCTTAAAATTCTTTGTTTTAATACTTCAAGCGATTCCGTTGTAATTAAAATAGCGATAATTTCTGGCATCATTTTTTTCATTGTCATTACTCCCTTATATTCAATTTTCCAAATTCCAATTTTGTCGTAATTTATAACTCTTTCAATTTCTTTTTTAGTGACACCGTAAAACTGATTATTGTATTCCCGCGCGTATTCAAAAAATCTATTCTCCGCAATTCCTTTTTTAAATTCTTCTTTGGAAATAAAATAATAAGGATCTTCAGCAAAGATATTTGAACGCTTTTCTCTAGTCGTTGTTGTAATTACTCTTTCAATCGAAAGGATTTTTTTTAGCCCTTCAATAATACTATCTTCGCCTGCGCCAGAAGGTCCAGAAATTATGAATAGATTATTTTTAGTTTTGCTTTTCATTGAAATATTTTCTTAAAGTTTCTTTATGTCCTTCACGCATATTCATTTTCTCAAAGATTTCTCGCCTTAAAGGGCTTGAAATGACAAATTTAAAAATAAAACCCGAAATAAATTCAGGTCGTCAGCAATTTAGCAATACAACAATTTAACAATTCAATTTACAACTCATCATAATCCCTCATCGTCAACTGCGAATCAATTTGCCTGATCGTGTCAAGAACAACACCGACAACAATCAAAACAGCCGCGCCGCCGACCGCCATTGTGGTAACATTCGTCATTGCTTGGCCGATAAACGGAAGGACTGCGATTAAACCAAGAAAAACCGCGCCAAGAAAAGTTATTCTATTTAAAACTCTCCCTAAAAATTCCGCGGTGTTGCCACCTGGTCTGATACCCGGCACAAATCCGCCGTGCTTTTGCAGGTTTTCTGCGACATTTTTTGGATCAAAAACGATAGAAGTATAAAAATAAGTAAAGAAGAACACTGTTAAAAAATATAAAACCCCGTAAAATAATTGATCTTGAAAAAGATTATTAACAAAAGTTGCCACGCCAGCAATAGTTTCGTTCGGGTTTTGCACAAAAAATGACGCGACAATTCCAGGAAAAAGCATAATAGACATCGCGAAAATAAGAGGAATCATTCCCGCAGAGTTTACTTTGAGCGGCAGGAAAGTGGAAACGCCACCGTGTGTTTTACTTCCCCTAACTCGTCTCGCGTAAGAAACCGGGATATTTCTTTGCGCTTCCGCGATAGCAACTACCGCCAAAACTACAATCAAAGACATAATCAGCAATCCAATAATAGAAGGCATTTTATCGGAAGTCATTGTTGAGATAGTTTGTTGTGCTGCCATCGGCAAACCAGCAACAATCCCCGCAAAAATAATCAACGAAATTCCATTACCGATTTTCTTTTCGGAAATAAGTTCTCCGAGCCACATTAAAAATATAGTTCCAGCTGTAATTAATGAAATAGCGACTGCTATATCAAAACTGTCAACACTGGTGATAATTCCTTGATTTCGCAAGAGCGTAATCATTGCAAAACTTTGCAATATAGCAAGCGGAATCGTCGCCATTCTTGTAAACTGATTGAATTTTTGCCGTCCTTGTTCTCCAGATTCTTGATACATTTCCTTAATTTGCGGAAAAATCATCGTTAAGAGCTGCATTATAATTGAAGCGGTAATATACGGTCCAACTCCAAGCAAGACTAATGAAAATTTCTCCATTCCGCCGCCAGTGAACATGCTCAACATTCCAAGCAATTGATTGCTATGAAAAAAATCACTGAGCCGATCAGCGTCAACTATAGGAATTGGGATATGCGCGGCAATTCTGAAAACAACGAGCAAAGCCGCCACAAAAAATATTTTATTTCTTAATTCACGATCCTTAAAAACTCTGATTAGTTTTTTAAACATAAAATTTTTAATATTATAGCTTGTCATTCCCGCAGAGGCGGGAATCCAGTAAACCTCAATATATTTACATTATTTTAATTTCTCCGCCAACTTTCTTAATCTTTTCCTCTGCGCTTTTAGAAATTATACAATCTTCAATAACAAACTTCTTACTTAGTTCCCCATTTCCAAGAATTTTAACGCGTGGTTTTATTTTGCTAATTAATCCTTTTTTTAATAATACTCCTGGATTTATAACATCGCCACTTTCAAAACTTATTTCTAATGCAGAAACATTCGTTATATTATTTTTCGCGTATAAACTTTTAAATCCCCTCAGTTTCGGAGTTCTTCTAAATAAAGGAGTTTTATCTCCCGCAAAACTTCTTCCTTTCCCACCACCAGATCTTGATTTCTGTCCTTTCAATCCGCGCGTAGAATAAGTCCCATGACATCCGCCACGACCGACCACTTTCTTTCTCTTTTTCTTCGTTGGTTTTAAATTATGTAATTGCATAAAATTATATTGCTATATTGTTAAATTGCTATATTATTTCTTAATATCTTTTTTAACTTCTTCTTTCACATCTTTTTCGCCTACCTTCTTCTCAACTTTCTTTTCAGCCTTTTCCCTTATCTTCTTTACCGCAAACTGTTCAAGAAGTTTAATCGTCGCCCTTGCATTATTCAGTTTACTTTTAGATCCGAGCATTTTTCCAGAAACATCGCTAATTCCAGCCAAACTGACAACTGTTCTGACTGCGCCTCCAGCTACAATTCCGTTTCCCTTTCGGGCTGGTTTCAAAAGAATTTTCGCGCTACCTAGTTTTTGAAATGTCTCATAAGGAATTGTGTTGCCAGTAAAACTCAACTCTATCATATTTTTTTTCGCGTCAGCGTAAGATTTTTCGGTGGAGATTTTCATATCTTTTCCTTTAGAAACTCCTACGCCAACTTTACCTCTTTTATTTCCAATCACAACAACGGTCCGAAAACTAAATCTTTTTCCACCCTTAACAACACGCGTCACGCGCGCGATGTCAATAACCTTTTGTTCGTATTCTCTTTTCTCTCTTTCTTTTCTTTTCTTCTTGAAAGGCTTTTTCTTAAATGTTTGCTTTTGATCTGAATTTTCTTGTTTGAACATAAAATTTAATTATTATATTTCTGTCATTCTGAACTTGTTTCAGAATCTTTTATATTTTAGGTTTTAATCTTAACTATTTAAAAACTGTCTTTTATCCACAACGCAAATGCAATTATTTCACTTAAAAATAAAATGCTTTTAGAAAAAGGGTAAAAAAAGTAATGTTACTTTATACTCATCTTACCACTGTAATTTCAATTTCTATCATTTCCCCTCTTCTTCCATCTTTTCTATCAAACAGACGAAGAGTGGCTTCTTTGCCCTTTAGCGGTAAATAACCTGTTACTCCCTGAGAAATAGCATACGGGGATCTATTTTTTATCAATTTTTCATAATCTGATTTGACAACGAAACATATAAGTTCCACGACTTTTCACCTCCTTTTTTTATTCTACAAGACGAAGAAATTATTTTCCTTCTAAAAACATTTTATTATCAAAGAACAATATTCTAAATTCTAAAATTTCAACCCTTCTTCTCTCGCTCCGTCTGCTACTGCTTTTACTCTTCCGTGATATTTACAGCCGCCTCGGTCAAAAACAACTTTATCTATCTTTTTTTCTTTCGCTTTCATGGCAATCAACTTCCCCGCTTCTTTCGCTTTGTCTGTTTTAGTTTTCCCTGATTTAATTTCTTTGTCATTAATACTTGTTAAAGTGACACCAGTTTCGTCATTAATCAACTGAACAAACAAACCTTTATTGCTTCTATAAACATTCAAACGAGGAATCTTGGCGCTTCCAAAGGCCTTAGCGCGAACCTTATTGTGCCTTTTTATTCTATTTTCTCTCTTTATCTTTTCTAAATTTTTCATAAATATTATCTTCTACGGCGCTTTAGCGCACGGTCAGTGAGGTTTTAACCTCACGCAATTTAACTCAATAAAATATTTTTTTTCGGGAGACTAAAGTCTCACAAACCCTCGGCTAAAGCCGGGTAGAAACAAATAACGATTTATCTTACTCCGCCGTCCCAGCCACTTTCTTTCCAACCTTTCTTCTTACTTGCTCCCCAACATATCTTATTCCCTTCCCTTTATACGGCTCTGGTTTCTTTTTACTTCTAATGTCCGCGGCTACTTGTCCGACTAATTGCTTATCTATGCCCGAAATGGTAATTATATTTTTTTCAACTTTAAACTCTATTCCTTCTGGCGCTTCAAAGACAACGGGATGAGAAAAACCAAGATTTAAAGTTATATTTTTTCCAGTTTGAGTTGCTTTATGCCCAACTCCCTGAAGTTCTAATTGCTTTTCGTATCCTTTTTCAATTCCCCAAATCATATTAGCAATCAATGACCTATAAAGCCCCCAAAGAGCAAAGCTCTTCTTCGTTTCTTTTTTCACGGACAAAATAATATTATTATCTTTAATCTCAACTTGCACATTAAAATCAACCTCAAGAAAAAGCTCTCCCTTGGGACCTTTAACGGAAACTTTATTTTTCTTCTCATCAAAAGAAGCCGTAACTCCCGTTGGTATTTCTATTGGTTTTTTTCCTATTTTACTCATCGTTCATTTTAACATTTTAACATTTTAACATTTTAACATTTTAACAATCTTTTAAAATAGGAAATCTAATTTAAAATATAACTAACAATTTATTTTTTGAACACGAGCTAAAATTCCCGCTTTCGAAATATGTTAGTATGTTAAAATGTTAATATGTTAGAACGCTACTTACCATACTTCGCAAATAATTTCTCCGCCAACTCCGTTTTTCTTTGCTTCTATATTTGTCATTACTCCTTTTGGCGTTGAAATAATCGCAATTCCATAACCATTTAAAATTTTTGGTATTTTATTTTTTCCTATATAACTTCTTTGCCCTGGCTTGCTAATTCTTTTAATTTCAGAGATAGCGTAGTTATTATCAATTTTTCTCAAGACAATCTCCAAAGTTATTTTCACGCCTTTTTTATGCTGGATCACATCACTAATATAGCCTTCTTTTTTAAGAATTTTTGCAAGCGCTAATTTAAATTTTGATGATGGCATTTCCACATTCAAATGATTAGCTCTTTGAGCATTTCTTATTCTTGTTAACATATCTGCTATTGGATCTGTCATGTAATTATATTGTTATATTGCTAAATTGCTATTTAAAACTTCTTTATTTTGTCATCCCAGAATTTTTTTCTAAAAGCGAAGCTTTAGAAAAAAAT
>JAGLIN010000056.1 GCA_023142975.1 Candidatus Parcubacteria bacterium | reverse complement strand
CCCGCCTCCGCGGGAATGACAGAAATAGAACAACTCAATTTCTACCAGCTACTCTTCTTAATTCCTGGCAACTCGCCTTTACTTGCCAACTCGCGAAAACAAATTCTGCACAAATCGAACTTTCTCATATAGCCGTGCTTTCTTCCGCACTTCCAACACCTTCTCACAATACGAGTTGAGAATTTTGGTTTCTTTAAAGATTTTGCTATTAGGGCTGTTCTTGCCATATAATTGTTTAGTATACTTATTATTCTATTTTCTCTACTATCGGAAATCCCAAGAGCTTTAATAGTTTACATGCCTCTTCGTCTGTCTTCGCTGTTGTTGTGATATTAACTTCAAATCCGATAATATTTTTTATTACATCTCTATTCACTTCTGAAAAAATGAGATGCTCTTTGATGCCGATATTAAAATTTCCATTTCTGTCAAACGCTTTCTTGCTTAACCCTCTAAAATCTCTAACCTGCGGTAAAGCGATATTGACCAGTCTATCTAAAAATTCATACATTTTTGCTCCTCTCAAAATTGCTGTTAATCCTACTGGCATTCCTTCTCTTATTTTAAATCCAGCAATAGCTTTCTTTGCCTTTGTGATAACAGGCTTTTGTCCTAAAATATTTGTCATATCTTCCAATATTTTTTCGAAGTCGTCCTTGTTGTCTCTTAAAAGGTTTCCAAGACCAGCATTAATAACAACTTTAGTTACCACTGGAACGGCCATATTATTTTTATAACCAAATTCCTTCCTCATTTCAGGAATAACTTCTTTGATATATTTTTCTTTTAATCGTGCTGTCATATTAAGGTTTTTTTATAGAGTTTTGAAGAGGCTAAGCCTCTACTCATTTATTTGTTATTTAAAGTATATGTTCTATATCTAAATAAGCTGTAATATTAAAATTGGTATAGAGAGGCTTAGCCTCTTTGGAACACCTACTTTTCAACTTGCACATCAATATTCTCTTTGCATTTTTTACAAACTCTGTGCTTTTCTTTGTTTTCTAAAACTAAATATCCAATTCTTGTTTGTTTTGTGCATTTTGGACAAATCAAAGAGACATTAGAAATATTAATCGGCGCGGGAACGGTTATTTTTTGTCCTTTCTCTCCTTGCCTTCTTGCCTTAATATGCTTTTTTATAAAATTCGCGCCCTCAACAACGACCCTGTTTTTCTCAGAAATTACCTTGATAACTTTGCCTTTCTTTCCCTTATCTTTCCCGGCAGTTATGATTACTTTATCGTTTGTTTTGATCTTCATATATTATTATAATTTTCTACTTCATAAAATTAATCTGTCATCCCAGAATTTTTTTCTAAAAGCGAAGCTTTAGGAAAAAATGTCTGGGATCCAGTAAGTCTCACTTAACAAAATTTATCCTATAATTATTGCTCATTGAGACTTACTGGATTCCCGCCTCCGCGGGAATGACATAAGAAGTTTTATTGTTACAGCACTTCTGGCGCCAGTGAAACTATTTTCATAAATCCTTTATCTCTTAACTCTCTCGCGACAGGTCCGAAAATTCTAGTTGCTTTTGGAGTTATTCTATCTTTGCTCTCAACTACTACAGCGGCGTTATCGTCAAAACGAATATATGATCCGTCTTTTCTTCTTAACGCTTTTCTTTGTCTTACGATTACTGCTTTGATGACTTCTTTCTTCTTGACCTGCCCTCTCGGTTCTGATAATTTCACGGAAGCGACAATTACATCTCCAACATAAGCATAGCGCCTTCTCGTCCCGCCAAGAACTTTAATGCACTTTATCAATTTCGCCCCCGAATTGTCTGCAATTATAAGCTTGCTACCTTGTTGAATCATATATGTTTATTTAGTTTTCTGCTTATTTTTATAAGAAATATATCGTCTAACTGCTATATCAATTCCTATCGCAATTAACACAATCCCTAAAACTTTTTCTTCCGTATGATAATCTGTAAAAACCGTTTTTAATTTTAAAATACCAGTTGTTTCGGTCGGTCTTAAAAAATTATAAGAAAATACATAAACGCCAACTATAAATAATATATCTGGTAAATATTCTTTAATTATATCTGTTAACTTTTTCATATATTTTTTTATTACCTTTCTGTATTTGTCATTCCCGCGGAGGCGGGAATCCATTACTACAATAAATTTAAACTATTTTTACAAATCTTAATCTTGAATTTAACTTTAACTAACCCGTGCGTGGATCCCAGACATTTTTTCTTTCGCTTCGCTCCAGAAAAAATTCTGGGATGACAAAAATAAAAACTTTCCATTTTTTACTTTACAAACTCTCAACTCCCTTCGCCACCCATTTCTTGTCCTTACTAATCGGCTTACTCTCCATAATCATCACCTTATCCCCAATCTTAAACTCATTCCCCTCATCATGCGCTTTGTATTTCTTGCTCACCTTATATTTCTTCTTATATTTAGAATGCATCTTTAATCTATCAATTTTTACCACAACCGTCTTGTCCATTTTATCACTAACAACAACGCCAAATTTACCTTTCTTAGCGTTTTTTTTCTCTTTATTATTTTCGTTGTCTTTGTTCATAAATAATATTAATTTAATCTGTCATTTGGAGTATAGAACGAGTCGCAACGAAGTTCTATTGAAAGCGGGATAAAAGTGATATTTCAGTCAAACTTCGTTGCGACTCGTTTGACACTCCAAATGCGTAAGCTTTATTTAGTTTTCTTCGTATTTTTCAAAAACCTCTCCTTTAAAATTGTCTTCGCAACCGCAACTATTTTTTTCGCTTTCTTAATTTCATTATAATCTTTCAACTGCTTATTAGACAAAGCAAATCTAAACTCCCTCAGCTTTTCCTTGTTTTCTTTAATCAAATTCTGCAATTGATTATCAGATTGTTCTCTATATTCTTTAGCTTTCATCATAATTTATTCCTTAACAATAAACTTAGTCTTAACCGGAAGTTTGTGGCTTGCTCTTCGCATTGCTTCTTTTGCCGTATCTTTTTCAATACCATCTATTTCAAATATAATTCTACCAGGTTTTACAACAGCTGAAAAGTGATCTAGACTTCCTTTTCCGCTTCCCATTGGAACTTCTGCCGCTTTCCTTGTGATCGGTTTATCAGGAAAAATCCTGATCCAGATCTTGCCGCCTCTTTGAACATATCTAGTCATTGCTCGTCTTGCCGCTTCAATTTGCCTGCTCGTAACCAAAGAAGTATCCATTGATTTCAAGCCAAAAGAACCAAAAGCAATTTTATTGCCACGATAAGCTTTTCCGCGCATTCTCCCTTTCATCATCTTTCTGTGCTTTACTTTTTTGGGTATTAACATAAAACCAAGTTAAAAGTTTATAAAGTTAAAAGTTTATAAAGTCCGACTCAACACATTTTATTTTCTATAAGCTTTTAACTTTATGAACTTTATGAACTTTTAACTTTCTACATCAAACACTTCCCCCTTATATATCCACACCTTTATCCCAACAACGCCATAGGTAGTATGAGAGTTATATTTTGCAAAACTGATATCGGCTCTAATTGTTTGTAAAGGTATTTTTCCTTCGCTTAACCATTCCGTCCTCGCCATTTCCGCGCCGTCTAATCTTCCCGCAATCTCAATTTTCACTCCCTTTGCCTGTTTGTTTTGCATCGTTCTCTCAATTGCTTGTTTCAAAGTTCTTCTAAACGGAGCTCTTTTTTCTATTTGTTCCGCGATTGATTGAGCAACGAGCTTTGCGCTCAATTCATGATTTCTTATTTCAATTATGTTTATTTTTATCTCCAGCTTTTCATTTACCATTTTTGTCACTGCCACTTTCAATTCTTCTACGCCAGTTCCGCCTCTGCCTATTATTATTCCTGGTCTTGCGGAATGAATATTTATAATCAAACTATTAGATGATCTTTCGATTATAATATCTTCAACCGACGCATTTTCTAATTTCTTTTCTAAAAAACTTCGCAATTCTATATCATTTTTTAAATACTGCTTATATTTATCCACACTAAACCACCTTGACTTCCAGTCGTTTATGATTCCCAATCTATGTAAAAATGGATTTATTTTTCGCGCCATTAGTTTTTTTAATAATATTATCGTTTTTTATTACAATTATTGTAAATAGAAAAGTTTATGAAATTAAATTATAGAAACTTATTGTAATTAATAGTAATTAATTGTCTCGCTTATCACAACTAATTACAATGAATTATTATTAATTACAATAAATCCTATTAATTTCAACGAGTTTCTCTATTACTTAATTCTATTTTTCGCCTCATCCAAAGTTATTGTCACATTACTCGTCCTTTTACTTATTCTCGCCGATCTTCCCATTGCTCTTGGGCGCCATCTTTTTAGAATTTTCCCATCATTAACTATTATTTTTGAAATATGTAAATTATTTTCATCTAAATTGAAATTATTTTTAGCGTTGGCAATAGCGGAATTTAGTAATTTTAATAATAGTTCGGACGATTTCTTATTTATAAATTTCAACTGTATTTTTGCTTCCTCAACTTCCATTTCCCTAATTAAATCAACAACTAACCTCACTTTTCTTGAAGAAATTCTCAAATGATTCAAATGTGCTTTAACTTCCATAGTTGTTTTTTAAAGATATTAATTATTATCTGTCATTGCGAGGAGCTCCGCAGAGCAATGGTGTACTACTTCTACCCCGCTTTCTTTTCCTGTTCTTTCTGCATTTTACCTCCATGTTTAACAAATTTTTTAGTCGGAGAAAATTCTCCCAATTTATGCCCAACCATATCTTCTGATATAAAAACTTCAATGTGTTTTTTGCCGTTATGAATTCCAAAAACAAAACCAACCATCTCTGGAGAAATTGTAGAGTTTCTTGCCCATGTTTTTATTACAGTTTTATTTCCAACTTTCAATTTCTTGATTTTCTCTAATAATTTTTCGTCCACATAAGGACCTTTTTTGAGTGATCGTGACATAAATGGTATTTAAATTATGATAATTTATTCGTCGTCTTTCTTCTTAATCCTAAACCTCGTCTTCGGCTTATTTTTCTTTCTGGTCTTAAATCCAAGAGCTGGCTTTCCCCATGGAGTTTTTGGATGCTTAAGTCCAATTGGTTGTCTTCCTTCTCCTCCTCCATGCGGATGATCTACTGGATTCATCGCGCTTCCCCTAACCTGCGGCCGCCTGCCTAACCATCTTGATCTTCCCGCTTTTCCAATAACAATTTTGTTGTGATCAATATTACTTATTTGTCCTATTGTGGCAAAAGAATCTTCAGGAATCAATTCAACTTTTTTAGACGAAAAACTTACATAGGCAAAACCGCTTTCTATAGCCATCAATTTAGCGGAAGATCCAGCAGATCTTGCGATCTGACTGCCTTTTCCTGGAGTTAATTCAACATTACAGATAATCGTTCCTGCGGGAATTTTTTTCAAAGGCAATCTATTTCCAACTTTCACTGGCGCGTTTTTTGAAACAATAATCTGATCGTTCTTTTTTAATCCTTCTTGCGCGACAATATATCTTTTTTCTCCGTCAGCGTAAGCAAGCAAAGCGATAAACGCTGTTCTGTTCGGATCATATTCAATCGCCTGAACTTTTGCAGGAATATCAAATTTATTCATCTTAAAGTCAATCAGCCTAAATCTCTTCTTTGCTCCTCCGCCTCTATGTCTTGTGGTTATTTTTCCAGCGCTCCCTCGTCCACTTCCTCTTTTTTTTCCTTCAAGCAAGCTTTTTTCTGGTTTCTTTTTATCAAGCGCAGAAAAATCAGATCCGATCATTCCTCTTCTTCCTGGCGATGTTGGTTTGTATTTTTTTACTGGCATATATATTAAACTAATCTATTTTTTAAATTACGAGCTCTTCTTTTTTTGTCATCCCAGAATTTTTTCTGGAGCGAAGCGTAAGAAAAAATGTCTGGGAT
>JAGLIN010000055.1 GCA_023142975.1 Candidatus Parcubacteria bacterium | reverse complement strand
CATCACATCAATTTTATTTCCTTTTGCCAAAGTAACAATTGCTTTTTTATATCCGCTTTTAATTCCTGGCATTCCTTTAAACTTTTTCGGTTTTGAAGGGACTTTAATAATGTTCACGCTTTTGACAACTACTCCATATAAACTCGCAACCGCTTTTTTTACTTCTGATTTATTCGCTAATTGCGAAATCACAAAAACATATTTATTTTCACTATTGAATCGCAACGCCTTTTCTGAAATATGCGGTTTTTTTATTAACTCAAAATAATGAACAGGCATTTTTTCTCTGCTGACCTTCTTTGCCTTCACAGCTTTTCCAGATGATTTGCTTTTCTTCGTTTCTTTTGTTTCTTTCTTTACTTTTTTTTCCTCTTTAATCTCTTTCTTATCTTGCTTATCTTGCTTAATATCTTTTTTATCATCCTTCTTTCTAATTTTATCTAAAATACTCATCTTCTTTATATTATTTTGCCTATTGTCATCTCAAAGGAGTCGCAACTACTGAGAGATCTCTTAAATTACATTATCGCTTTTTACATTATTTAAAAGATTCCTCAATCGCTATCACTCATTTCGGAATGACAAAATAGGTTAGAAAATTTAGAATTTTTTATTTATAAACCTCGCTTATTTTTTCAATCCCTCTCTTATTTATAACTAAAACTTTATTTTTCAACAAATCAACCACATTTAAAGAATCGCTTGCTATCACTGAAACTTTCGGGATATTTTTAACTGAATTTAAAATATTGTGATCGCTCTTGTCTAAAGATAATAACACTTTTCCTTTAATTGGCAAGCTCTTGAAAATATCTTTCATCGCTTTTGTAGAAGTTTTATTTATTTTCAAATCATCTACAACTATTATTTCTTTATCTCTCAACTTTCCCGATAAAACCATAAACAACGCTTTCATTTTCATTTTCTTGTTAATTCTTTTACTAAAATTTCGATCAGTTGTTGGTCCAAAAGTTACACCGCCGCCTTTCCAAAGGGGTGATCTTATTGATCCGTGTCTTGCTCTTCCAGTTCCTTTCTGCCGCCATGGTTTTTTTCCTCCACCTCTTACCTCGCCCTTGTCTTTTGTATCCGCCAAAACTTGTCTTGAATTTGCCATCTGCGCAACCACTGCCTGATGAACCAAATCATCAACTAATTTTATACCAAAAACCCTGCTCGGCAATTCCATTTCGCCACTTTCTTTTCCTTCTTGATTATAGATTTTAGTTTTTAGCATTTTGATAATTTAGTTTATTTTTTTCTGCTTTATTGATAAAATAAATTGCTAAACAAGCAAAGAGATAAAATTTTAAAATAGTTAAAGCAAGAGATGGAACTGGTAAAATATATTGAATTAAAAAAATCAATTCTTCCTCGCCTACGGTACTCTCAATAAGTGCCTTATTTAAAATAACAGAAAGTACACCAAATAAAAAAGATATTATAAAAAAATAGAAGACTATTTTTATTTTAGTTTTTGTTAGTCTTAAAAATTGGTTCATAATTTTAATGCTATCACCTTGAAAAAAGATGGAAAGAAATAAAATATTTTTACTCCCTCCCTTATTTGCGTCTTGCGTTAATAGACTTTCATGTTTATGTTCAACCAGTCTGGCGCACCACAATTTGTATTAGGGGCATCATGACATACCTGTCCCAAAATTTTAAACTCAAATCTATATCCAATATTTGAGCTTCCGCTGTAAAGGTCTTGCTTGACCTTTGGCCAATAGAAACCAACACTAGCGTCTCTCCATTCATGCCATGTTTGTCCGCCATTATCTGTCCAGGAAAATGTCATTCCTGCAACTTTATCCCAATAATATGGAGTAGCGTGCCACGCTTCAAACTTACGGGTTCCTGCCTCATTCGGATAGTAGTAAACTGCTGCTGTTTCTCCATCACCATTTAAGATGAACCCTATTTCTTGTCCAGTGCTAATAGTACGAGTTGTTGTATAATCAGCCGATACTGGTGCTACCATTACACAAAGAAATGATAGCAGTAATGTTGTCACTACTATTGTTCTTATTTTGGTTTGTCCCAAATTTTTTCTCTCCTTATTTTTCTTATTTCCAAGTCATCAATCACAGCAAGAACATTGCTCATTCTTTAGAAACAGCGAAAATTTTCTAAACGAATTAAAAAACTCAACACTGTTTATAAAAATTTAATTGTGAGAAAACTACTTCCCAACCACTCTCACCAACACTCCATTATTACCAGGCACCGATCCTTTAATTATCAACAAATTTTTTTCTTTGTCAACCTCTACAACTTCCAATCCCAATTGAGTGGACTGAACGCCGCCCATTCTACCGGCCATTTTCTTTCCTTTGATAACATGTTCCGGATAAGCGCTACCGATTGAGCCGGGTTTTCTGTTACTGTGTTTTTGTCCATGCGACGCTTGCCCGCATTTGAAATTATGTCTTTTCATCACACCTTGAAATCCTTTTCCTTTTGAAACTCCCGCTATTTTTACTTTATCGCCAGTCTCAAAAACAGAAGCATTTATTTCATCACCCAATTTATATTCTATTTTTTCTACGCTACTTTTTCCCACGCCATTTTTATCTAATCTAAATTCCCTCAAATATCTAAGTTTCCCCAGATCTTTTAAATGTCCAGCTAATGGCTTATTAATTTTCTTCTTTTCTAAAAATCCAATTTGTACCGCCTGATAGCCGTCTTTTTTTTCTTCCCTAATTTGGGTCACAACGCACGGTCCAACTTCAATCAAAGTAACCGGCACAACTTTTTTGGCATCTTCGCTGTCAATGAACACTTGACTCATCCCAATTTTTTTCCCAAGAATAAATTTCATTTTTTTATTTGGAGTGTCGAACGAACCGCAGTGAAGTTCGACCAAATGCGAATAAATTTCAATTTTGTGATATTTCAAGTAGAACTTCGCTGCGGCTCGTTCTACACTCCAATTCAGAGATTACAAACAAACAAAAAACCAGATAATTCAACCAATCACAACCGTTTTTATCCGATTTATAAATTGGCTAATTCAGTATACTTATTAGCATTTATTACTAGAAATTCTTGTTTTAGAAACCCAGTAATAAGCACTTAAATTAGCTATTATATTTGGAGTGTTGAACGAACCGCAGTGAAGTTCAACTGAAATATCGTAAAATTAAATTTTAACGAGACTTCAGTTGAACTTCGTTACGACTCGTTCAACACTCCAAAATTTTAATAATTTTTACATCTTAATCTCCACAAACACTCCTGCCGGCAAATTCAAATTTGACATGGCGTCAATTATTTTTGGATTTGGCTCAAGGATATCAATCAATCTCTTATGAACTCTCATTTCATACTGGTCTCGAG
>JAGLIN010000054.1 GCA_023142975.1 Candidatus Parcubacteria bacterium | reverse complement strand
ATTTAGGTTTGTATTTGAAATTAAAATTGTTATTCTTTGCTTTTCCCTATTTTTTCCAATAGCTCTTCGTATTCTCTGCTTTCTTCTCCTGTCATACCAGCAACACGACTCTCCATCATTTTTCTATATCCTTCTGAACCCATAGGATATTTAAGTTCTCCAAACTCATCAAAAATACTGTCCGTTTCATCTATATTATCTTTACTATTTTCTTGAATTGGCCATCCCAATTCTTCTAATAAAGCTTTAAAATCATCATCTTCCCATTCAGGATAAAATTCTGATCTAATTCCTTTATATTCTGGATCGTCATTTGTCCCTTTTGGATTGCCACCTTCAGTCATTTCAAGCAGTTCTATTTTGGCCAAAGAATCAAGACCTCTTTCCTTAAAACGATCAACAATTTTTTGAAAATCATCCGGCCTTTGCGTATTCTCCTGTTCAGGTTCAAATTTTTCCATATTATTATTTAATTATCACTTAACAACTTAAAACATAAAATAAGAAGATAAATCTCCTTATTTTATGATCTTCGTCACAACTCCTGCTCCTACAGTTCTGCCGCCTTCTCGGATTGCGAATTTCATCCCGTCTTCCATCGCCACCGAAGAAATTAATTTAATTGTTAGTTTTACCGTATCTCCAGGCATAACCATTTCCGTTCCCTCTGGCAAAGCCGCTTCGCCTGTCACATCCGTAGTTCTAATGTAGAATTGCGGTTTATAGCCCGTAAAAAATGGAGTATGTCGTCCGCCTTCTTCTTTGGTTAAAATATAAACTTCGCCCTCAAATTCTGAATGAGGAGTAATAGATCCAGAAGCTGCCAAAACTTGCCCTCTTTCCACTTCTTCTTTTTTAATACCTCTCAACAAAATCCCCGCGTTATCTCCCGCTTGTCCTCTGTCTAACTGTTTGTTAAACATTTCAATTCCCGTAATTACTACTTTACTGGTATCCTTTATTCCAACTAATTCCACTTCGTCATTAACATTAACAATTCCTCTTTCAATTCTTCCCGTCACAACAGTTCCTCTTCCTTCAATTGAGAAAATATCTTCAAGAGGCATCAAAAATGGTTTATCTACATCTCTCTTTGGCTCTGGGATTTTCTCGTCAAGTTTTTTTACTATTTCTAAAACCGGTTTGCAAGTTTCGCATTCTTCTTTTCCACAACCGCATTCTACAGCTTTCAGCGCAGAACCTCTCACAATAGCGGCGTTAGCTCCGTCAAACTCATATTTTGTCAACAGTTCCCTGATTTCTTCTTCAACAAGATCAATTAATTCAGGATCATCAACTTGGTCAACTTTATTTATAAAAACAACGATTTCTGGAACGCCAACTTGTCTCGCCAATAAAATATGCTCTCTCGTTTGAGGCATCGGACCGTCTGTTGCGGCGACAACTAAAATAGCGCCATCCATCTGAGCCGCGCCCGTAATCATATTTTTTATATAATCAGCATGTCCCGGACAATCAACATGGGCATAATGCCTGTTGTCTGATTCATATTCCTGATGGGAAGTAGCGATCGTAATTCCTCGTTCTTTTTCCTCTGGAGCATTATCAATATCGCTCACGCCTTTTTTAGAAGCCGCTTTTCCTGACGCTGCCAAACACGCCAAAATAGCCGCGGTTAAAGTTGTTTTTCCGTGATCAACATGTCCAATTGTTCCGACATTGACATGTGGTTTTGATCTATCAAATAGTTCCGCCATTTTATTTTTCTCCTTTTTTATTAGAGCATATAAATTTATTGCCCTAAATAAAATTAATTTTTTAAATTATGTTAAATTTTAAATTTTCTAAGTTCTTGTCATTTCGAGCCCTTTAAGGCGAGAAATCTAAGAGCAATACTATAAAGAATATTTATACTAAGATATTTTTTAGATCTCTCAGTCGCGGAGTTTATGCTGAATTTATTTCGGTGCTCATTTCAAGATGACACAAAGTATAAAAATTTTATATTTCTCAAGTCAAATTCCATTATAATACACTATTACTATTCTTGTCAAATAATTTTACAACCTCTCTATTACTATTTCATCGTTATCGTCAACTTCTTCATTTTCATCTTCTAAACTATTCTCTTCTCTAAATTTATTCTCAACCTCAAGCTGTCTGACCATTCTTTCTCCTTGTCTATTTTTCCAGACATTAATATCTTTATTTACCCCTTCTACCTTATTCACCTTTTCAACTTTCTCAGCTACTTCTTTTTTGTTAGAATTATTTATAGCATTATCTTTCGTATCTTTGAAATCAACATATTCATCAATATTGATAATAACCATTGTCGGTTTTCCATCTTCCACAACAATAACTTTACCCCCGACAACTTTTATTAACTTTTTAATCTTATCAAAACTGCTTTCAGTCATAACAATTATTATTATTTAGCTAATAGATAATTTTATTTATGTATATAGATTAACATAGATATTTTTTTTGTCAAATATTTTTACTTGGAGTGAGGGCTTCAGCCCAAAAGTATTTAATTCACTTGAATTACTAATAGCTAAATTTGTCATCCTGAGCTTGTCAAAGGGTGATAAATTTAGCGAGTTTGCCTATCCTTCGACAAGCTCAGAATGACAGCTGTGTTGTATTTCACAATTTGCTACAATTTCCCCGTACTCCCAAAACCTCTGTCTCCTCGTTCTGTCTTGTCTAAATTTTCAACTTCTTCAGTCTCAGCATACTCTGCTTTTTGAATTAATATCTGCGCTATCTTGGTATTTTTTTCAATTAAATAATTCTCACTTCCAAGATTAATCAAAACAATAGCTACTTCTCCTCTATAACTTGAATCAATAACTCCAGCCATTGTTTTTATTCCATGCTTAGAAGCCAAACCGCTTTTATCCCAAATAAGTCCGACATAACCGCTTGGAATTTCCATTTTTATGCCAGTCAAAAACCCTTTTCGTTCCCCTGACTTCAAAATATAATTTTCCTCCGCCGAATAAATATCAAGCCCCGCATCGCCTTCGTGCGCGTAGTTTGGAATTTTTGCATCTCCTATTTTTTGGATTTTTATTTTCATAACTATAAATTGTCATTGCGAGGAATAAAGTTGAGCGATAGCGAAACGGAATGACGAAGCAATCTCGCAACTATGCACAATGAATTTAATCAC
>JAGLIN010000053.1 GCA_023142975.1 Candidatus Parcubacteria bacterium | reverse complement strand
AAATTGAATTACGGCACATTATGATTTTGATGAAACTTTTAGAATACAGATTTCTTGCCCAACATCCAAAAATTTCAGAAATAACCTCTGTCTTGCCGCATTAGATCTAATATTATTAATTTTTATCTCTGCAAAAATAATAGCAAATACCTACACAAAGCTTTAACAGATTTTGCTTTGTGTTTTTTTTCTTTTATGATATAATAAAAGAAAAATAAGCTTAAAAATGAAGCAAAAAAAGGAAAAGAAAAAATTAAAAATAATCTACGATATCGTACCGCCTCACCTTTTAAGAAGTGTCATTCTTGCAGAGAAAAAGGCTTCAAAAATGGTAAGAATAGCTTACCTTTTTTTAAGGACTTCAAAGTACGGTTCAGTTGCTTTAGTTTTGGGAATAGCTATTCTGGGAGGAGCGTTGATCATGGGATTTTCTCCTAAGACTGAAATTATAGAAATATATCCCGCGCGATATGAGGGGGATTGGCAAAATATGGAAACGGCTTTGGATAGAGATCTTTCAAAGAAGGCAAATATTTTAGACTTTAATTTTGATAATTCCGCGAGTGTCGTTAGAGTTGAAAAAAAAATTGGTGAGTTTGAAATTGAGAGCGGAGAAATACAAAGTTCGGATCAGGAATCTGAATCAACAGAAGAAGAAATACAAAGTTCAGGTCAGAGTCCTGAACCAACAATGGGTTCAGGACAAAAACCTGAACCAACAGTAGAAGATAAAGATAAAGCAGAAAATGACAAAGTTGAAAAAAATGAAATTGAAAATCCAATTGAATTTGATGTTCCGTCCTCCGAACCAGCTGAAAGTTTAACTGAAGAATTTAGCTTTTTTAAAAAAACAAAAGATGTTTTTTTTATACCAAAAGCGAAAGCGGGAGAAATAGACGAAAGCGCTACTAATGAAAATCAGGAGATTCAAAAAACGGTTCAGGTCGGAGACACTGAACCAGCAAATATTGAAACAGAGGAAATTGTTAATGACGAAGCGCCTATGCGAAATGAAGATATTATAATTGAAGAAGTTCAAGACGATCAAAATTTAGAAAAAGAAAAAGAGTTGGACGAGGATGAAGAAAAAACGGTTCAGGTCGGAGACACTGAACCAACGGTTGAGGACAACGATATAGATAATGAAAACTTAAATAAAGAAACGGAAAATGTAGATGAAAACAATCAGGACAAGGAAGTAGATGAAGAAGAAAATTTTGAAGACTTTTCAGGGATGATTAGTATTCCTGATATTGATGGAAATCTTTTTTCTGAAACCGAAGAAGATAAAGAGGAAGAGGAAGTTCAAACTATTTTTACTGAAGAACTGAGTGTTATTTATTCCAGTTTTTCTATTCCAGAAGAAAAAGGAGAGCTTGAAAAAATAAGCGTTGGTTTTTCTTTCGGAAGCATTGGAGAGGAAAATGAAGATGACGAGATTATTGTTTTATGGTCTTTGGATGGCCAAGGCTGGAATACAGCATCAGAGTTTGTCTTAAATAAAAATTATTCAAACAAAAAGAACGGCGGATATTTTTATGCCGATGTTTTTGACTTGTCTAATTCAAGCGAGAGCGAAATTTTAAAATGGGAAGATGTAAAAAATATTAAAATAAAATTTTCATATTTAACAAACAACAGTGAAGAAAATTATGCTCCTTTTTTCCTTGACGCGGTGTGGCTGGAAACAGAGTCGGAAAAGCTGGACGAAGAACCAGAAGAAGAAAGAATAGAAATATTATCGCATAAAAAAGATTTTAGAATCAATAAAGATGTAGAGTTTAAATTTAAATACAAAAAAGAAAAAAATGGAGCTTTGGATTCTTTGATCTCAATTGCGGAGACAATCGGCGTTGTTGATTACTGGAAAGATATAAATTTAACCGCTGAAATTATAGTCCCGGATGAAAAAATTTCTGAAATTCCAGGCGAGGAATTTGGAGATTTTTCTGAAATTTTCACTTTGGACAAAAATGGCGAGATTTTAATGAAAATAGAAAATAATAAGAGATTTAAGCCAGGTTTGTATAAAATTATTTTGAGAATTGAAGAGAATGGAGAAACACAAGTATTTGAGCAGGATTTCACTTGGGGAGTTTTGACAATTAATGTGAATAAATCAATTTATTTGTCAGGCGAAGAAGCTTATTTGCAGATGGGGGTCTTAAGGGATGATGGGCATACGGTTTGCGATGCGGATTTAGAATTAAGAATTAGGAATCAAGAATTAGGAATTGAAACTTTATTATCTACTCAAGAAGGCACTATTTATTATAGCGGTAAGTGCAGTGGAAATAATGTGACGGATGTGCCGGATTATTTCGCTTATTACACGACTGGCGAAGCGGGGGTTTATGAAATGAAATTGACTAATCTTAATAACGGCTATGAAATAGTAGACTTTTTTGAAGTAAAAAAATCAATTCCTTTTGAGGTAGAAAGAATTGGTCCAAGTAGAATTTATCCTCCTGCGGATTATGAAATGGTTTTGAAAATTAAAGTAAACGAGGATTTTGTTGGATTTATTCAAGAAAAAGTTCCGACTTTATTTAAAATTATGAATCAGGAATTAAGAATCAAGAATCAAGAGACGGAAGAATTTGAAATTTATGACGGGCAATTTATTACACAGGACGAAAGCGATAATATTAAATTATTAAGATGGCACGATCTTGATCTGAAACAAAATGATAAACTTGAAATAAAATACTCGTTTGACGCGCCTGATGTCAGTCCAGATTTGCACTTATTGGGGCCGCTGGGATTTTATGAATAAGATTATAAATTACAAATCATGAATAAATCACAATGACCAAAATTTAAGTTAAGTTATGAATAAAAAAGAATTAAAATTTATTATACAAAAAGGAGAAGGGTAATTTGTTGAATTTAAAGAATCTTTGGAGTAATTTGAAATTAAAATAATTATTTTCTCAAAAATATAAAGGTCGATTTGAGATTATATAAAACAAATTAAATTATTAATTAAAAAAATTTCGTGATTCTATTCCTTTTGAAGTGGAAAGAATTGGTCCAAGTAGAATTTATCCTCCTGCTGATTATGAAATGATTTTGAAGATTAAGGCTAATGAGAATTTTGTCGGATTTATTCAGGAGAAAACGCCAGCTTCGTTTGTAATTATCAACGGCTTTGTTGCATAAACCCTAA
>JAGLIN010000052.1 GCA_023142975.1 Candidatus Parcubacteria bacterium | reverse complement strand
GTTTTAAAATTTATTTTAAAATTGCGACCTTGATTAACTAGCATTTAATGATTGTTTATTTTTGTAGGGGTTTAAGATTTTAAACCCCTACATTGATGAGCTTATTTTGTTCATTGATAATTTGCTTTTTGGAAGTTGGATAAAGGGTAAAATAAAACCCTGGAGGTTATAAATATGGTAAATATATCTTTTGGCTCATCAGATGATCCAGAAATAAGATCTATAAGAGCCGCTGTAATAATGGCTGGAGGAGATAAAAACACTGAGAGATCTATGATTGTTGAGCATCTTCTCAATAAGGAACTTCTTAGCAAGGGAATAGAGGATAGAAAATTTTATTTATTTAGAAATCAGAGAAGAAAAGAAATTTTCTGGATATTTCTTTTTCAACGTAGTCAAATACGTTGGTACAGGAGTATGGAAATAGAACTTAGCTCAAAATCTGAAGAATCTGAAAAAGCCATAAAAATGGAAAAATTACAGTCTGAAAAGTCTATCGGATTTTTTAATTTTCTGAAAAACGAGCGTCGTATTAATGAGGACACAAGCAAAACAATTGATGAAATAATAACTCGCGTTTTGGACGGATGAAATATATTTTCATCCTCCCTTTTATCCAACTCCCAAAAAACAATAACTCTAAAATATTTTTTTAATAAAGCGAAAAGAGTTTTGGAAATTGGATGAGAAAAAGGAGGTGAAGAAAATTTTAGAAAGAGAAATAAGAAAAAAAGAAAAAAAGCCAGGCGACGGAAATATAAGACCGTCAAAAAAAGAAGAACCTGGAAATGGTTTATCTTCCAAAAGGAGAAGAGTAAAGCCAAAAAAGTAAACTTTTTCTTTTTTTTATCCAATTTCCAAAAACAATTATCTATACCTGGAGTTCACACTTTAGTGTGTAAAGTTTTACAGGTTAAAACCTGAACTCCAGTATTTTACTTTAAAAATTCCTCGGTGATTTTAGCGACGGGGTCACACCTGATCCCATCCCGAACTCAGAAGTTAAGCCCGTCAGCGCCGATGGTACTTGTCCCGTACGGGACCGGAAGAGTAGGCCGTCGCCGGAGATTTTTTGAAGTAAAATAATTTAAATTTTTTGTCATCTCGAAGGAGTCGCAACGACTGAGAGATCTATGAGCTGAATAAATACGACCGTTTTGTCTGTATGATAATATTTATAGATTTTTCACTCCACTGCGGTTCCGTTTCGAAATGACATAACAGAATCAGATGTAATATTATTAGCATCTGTTTTTTGTTGACCAAAACTCTAAAAATGTTAGAATGTTAGTATGTTAAGATGTTAAAATATTTTATGACAGAAGCCCAGAGAAAATTTAAAAAGCTTTATATTATCGGGATAGTTTTATTTTTTATAATAATAACTGCTTGGATTTTATATAGGCCGGAAGAGCGGACTTGTTTTAATGGCGTTAAAGATGTTGGAGAAGAAGGAATTGATTGCGGCGGATTTTGTGAAAAAGAATGTCCTCCTCCAGACAAGCCTCCGACAGTAAAAGATGTGAGTGTTAAGTGGGTAGAGTTTGTAGAAGATGGAGAAAATAATTATGACTTGGTCGCAAAAATATCAAACAGTAATGAGGGCTGGGGAATTTCTTCTGTCGATTATGTTTTTAATATTTATAATAAAAATGGAGAAATTATTGACACAGTTTTTGGAGAGTCGTATGTTATGCCGAGAGGCTTTTTAGGAGACAATGAAACAAGGTATATAATTGAAAATAATTTTAAAACATACGAGGACATTGAAAAGGTTAGTATAGAATTATACGATTTTAATTGGCGTGAAGTAAAAAACCTTAGAGAATTACCGGAGTTGGATATAGAAATAATAAGGATAATTAACAAGGATTATGGATTTGTGGAAAATGGAGAAGAATTCTATTATGCTTTCGGAGTGACTGAAAATATCTCAAAGTATAGTTTTTTTAAGGTTGATATAAATGTCGTTATTTTTGATAATTACGGAAAACTTGTTGCAGCTGGAAAAACAGATCAATGGACGCTTGAATCGGGAAACGGATGGGAATTTAGAGTTGATTGGACATCGCAATTTTCAGAAGAAATTGGTATGGTTGATTATGAAGCGCAAACAAATGTTTTTGACATAAGTAATTTTATGGATGTTTACGGCACGGGAGGGAAATATATGATTACAGAATAGCTATATAGTAATATTATTTTAAATTCAACCAAATAAATTTGTCATCTCAAAGGAGTCGCAACGACTGAGAGATCTATAAGCTGTTTAAGTATAATTACTCTATCTGTATAATAATGTTTACAGATTTCTCACGGAATTTATGCTGATGAATATCAGTGCTGCGGTTCCGTTTCGAAATGACAAGAAAGAAGCTGAATTTAAAATACTTAATACTCACTCGCAATGACATTGAACTTTTTTAAAAAATTAGATATAACATTATTAAGCGCTGTTGTGATTCTAATTCTGCTTGGACTGATAATAATTTTTAGCACCTCCTATAATTCCACCGGAACGGATTTTTTGAATTTTAGAAAACAGGCGATATTTTCTGTTGTTGGATTTATTTTGATGATCGGTGTAAGTTTTTTTGATTATCGGGCGCTGAAAAATTGGACTGGGATATTTTATGTTCTAGTTTGTTTTGTTTTAGCCGCGGTTTTATTTTTAGGAACTTCAATAAGAGGAACTATGGGTTGGTTTGACTTTGGTTTTTTTAATGTTCAGCCGTCAGAATTTGTTAAAATAATTATGATTATTATTCTGGCAAAATATTTGTCAGAAGCAAAAAATTATTTAAACGATTTCAGAAAAATTATAGTTTCTGGAATTTATATCTTATTGCCGACTGTTCTTATTATTCTTCAGCCAGATTTTGGAAGCGCGTTAGTAATTTTGTTTATATGGATATCAATGGTTTTCATAACGGGAACAAAGATAAAATATATGGCGATGATCTTTGTTTTTGGAGTGGTTTCGCTTGCGGCTGGCTGGTTTTATGTTTTTGAAGATTATCAAAAAGATAGAATTACGACTTTTATTAATCCGCAGTCAGATTTGCTCGGATCTGGTTATAATGTTAACCAGTCAATTATTGCCGTTGGATCGGGAAATCTTTGGGGCAAAGGATTAGGGCACGGTTCCCAGAGCCAATTAAATTTTTTGCCAGAAAAGCATACCGATTTTATTTTTGCGGTTGTTGCTGAAGAAATGGGATTTATCGGAGTCTTGCTTTTACTTGGATTATTCGCGATTCTTTTTTATCGTCTTTTTAAAATCGCTTTTGAGACGCAAGATAATTTCGGAAAACTGCTTGTTTTGGGAGTTGCCTTTACGCTAATATTTCATATTACTATAAATATCGGAATGAATGTGGGAATTATGCCAGTAACTGGAATTCCCTTGCCTTTCATAAGCTACGGCGGAAGCTCGTTGATCAGTTTTTTAATTATGATTGGTATAGTTTTGAATGTTTACATAAAAGGGAGGGGATATGGGATTGAGAAGGAAAGTGATTAATCGAATTATCATTTACATTAAAAAATTCTTATGTTAAGATACTATTGTAGTTGGTTGTCATCCTGAACTTGTTTCAGGATCTTCTGGTTATTACGCTAATTTAACCTATAAATCACTAAATATTTGATTAGGACGAAAACGCAATTACCGATTTTAGAATAAACAAAAAGATAATTGCTTTTGCGTTGTAGATGAAAGTTATTTGTAAAATAGGATAAATTAAAACCTAAAATAACAAAGATTCTGAAACAAGTTCAGAATGACAAATTAATAATAGTTTATGACAAATAAAAAAGAAAATTTAATGGACAAAATTGTTTCGCTGGCCAAGCGACGGGGTTTTGTTTTTCCCTCTTCTGAAATTTATGGCGGGTTAGCTGGGGTTTATGACTATGGTTATTATGGCGTTGAAATCGCTAATGCCATCAAACGAGAATGGTGGAAGACCATGGTTCAATTAAGAGAAGATATTGTTGGTTTAGACTCTTCAATTTTTATGAATCCAAAAGTTTGGGAAGCAAGCGGGCATGTTTCTGGATTTTCAGATCCGTTAACTGAATGCAAGAGTTGTCATATCAGATTAAGAGTTGATCATTTATTAGAAGACAAGGGAATTTTTGCTGATGAAAAAATGACAGAGGAAGAAATTAATAAAATATTTAGCGAGCATAAGTCAAAAATCGGTTGTCCAAAATGCGGCGGGAAAAATTTTACGGATGTTAAAAGTTTTAATTTATTAGTCAAATCTAACTTAGGAAATTTTACGGGCGATTTAAAAAAAGATCCTGTTTATCTTCGCGGCGAAACTTGCCAGGGTATTTATGTGAATTATAAAAATGTTTTAGATTCCAGCCGTCTTAAAATTCCTTTCGGTATCGCTCAAATCGGCAAGGCTTTCCGCAACGAAATAACAGCGAGGCAGTTTATTTTCAGAACGCGTGAATTTGAACAAATGGAAATGCAATATTTTGTTCATCCTGATCAAGAGATGGAAGAATATGAAAAACTAAGAAAAGACCGCTGGCAGTATTATTTAGATTTGGGAATTAAAGAAGAAAATCTAAAATGGAAAAAGCACGAGAATTTAGTTTTTTACGCAAAGGAAGCCTATGACATAGAATACAAATATCCTTTTGGTTTCAGCGAACTTGAAGGTGTTCACGCTAGAGGAGATTACGATCTTACGCAGCATTCTAAATTTTCTGGAGAGGATCTTTCTTATACTGATTTAATTAATAATAAAAAATATATCCCTCACATTATAGAATCTTCTTCTGGCGTGGGGCGGACATTTTTTGCTATTTTATGCGACGTGTATAATGAGGAAGAAATTAATGGAGAAAAACGAGTGGTGATGAAGTTTCCCAAAAAACTTGCGCCGATTAAAGTTGCGATATTTCCTTTATTAAAAAATAAACCAAAACTCGTTGAAAAAGCGCGGGAAATTTATGATTTGCTTAAATTAGATTATATGTGCGAGTTTGATGATAACGGAAACATTGGCAAACGCTATCGCCGTCAGGATGAGATTGGTACGCCTTATTGTGTAACGGTGGATTTTGATAGTTTGGATGATGAGGCGGTGACGGTGAGGGATAGAGATACGATGAAGCAGGAGAGGGTGGGGATGGGGGAGTTGGTAAAATACTTGGAAGAAAAATTGAACTAAGTTTTATACAATGACTCCAAAATCAATCATCACTGACAGTGAAAAAGACTCAAATATGTTTTATGCGACTGGAATGTTGATTCCGGATGATTTTGTTTATTTGGAGAAAAATGGAAAGAAAATGATATATATTGATGATTTGGAATATAATAGGGCAAAGAAAGAAGCGGGAGTTGATAATGTTATAAATTATTCAGAATATGCAAAAGGAATTAACAGAGATTCGTTTGGTAGTATCTTGATAAATATTTTAAAAGATAATAGAATTAAGAAAGTGCAGGTTCCCGGGAATTTTAAAATGAAATATGCTAAGATTTTACTGGACAACAAAATTAGAATTGAAGTAGCTGAGCCTTTCTTCAAAAAACGAGAATTTAAAAATAAGGATGAAATTAAGAAAATAACGGAAGTTCAAAGAGTAAATGAGGAAGCGCTTAGAGAGGCGATTAATGTGATTAAAAAATCAAAAATAAGAAAAGATAAAAAGCTGAGTTATCAAGGTAAAATTTTGACTTCGGAATTTATCAAAGAAATTATAGACATAGAATTTTTGAAAGGCGGCTGTTCTTCTGATTCTAATATTGTTTCTTGCGGAAAGGATGGCGCTGATCCACATAATTTTGGAAGCGGGACATTGTTTGCCAATCAGCTGATTGTGATTGATATTTTTCCAAGATCAAAAACAACAAAATATTTTGCGGATATGACAAGAACTGTTGTAAGGGGTAAAGCTTCTCCAAAAATGAAGAAAATGTATGACGCCGTTTTGGGAGCGCAAAAGCTGGCTTTAAGTAAAATTAAAGCAGGAATTAGAGCGGACTCAATCCATAAAAAAGTTCAGGAATATTTTGAAAAAGAAGGATTTAAAACTGAGGAAAAGAATGAAAAAATACAAGGATTTTTTCACGGAACGGGGCATGGGGTCGGACTTGATATTCACGAATTGCCAAATATTAGCATTAATAATAAAAAAACTTTGAAAGCTGGCAATGTTGTGACGGTTGAGCCTGGATTATATTATCCAGAAATTGGTGGGGTAAGAATTGAGGATTTAGTTGTGGTTGAAAAAAACGGATGTAGAAATTTAACAAAATTTCCAAAATTTTTAGAAATAAAATGAATTTATAATTAATTCAAAAACAATGACAAAGAAAAAAACAAATAATTTAGAAGAAATAAAAAACTTATTAGAAAAACTTTCTAATGCGCATGGGATTTCAGGGCACGAGAAAGAAGTGAGGAATATTTTAGAGAAAGAAATCAAACCATATGTTGATGAAATAAAAACTGATAAACTCGGAAATTTGATTGCGACAAAAAATGGCGAGGGACCTTCTGTGATGATTGCGGCGCATATGGATGAGATCGGATTTATGGTGAAATATATAGACGACAACGGATTTATCTATTTCGCCAAATCAGGAGGATGGTTTGATCAGACCTTACTTAATCAAAGAGTTATTATTCATTCCAAAGATAAACACACTATTGGAGTTGTCGGTTCTAAGCCTCCCCATATAATGAAAGCGGAAGAGATGAAAAGGATTATTGAAATTGGCGAGATGTATATTGATATTGGGGCAAAAAGCAAAAAAGATGTAGAAAAAATTGGCGTTCAGGTAGGGGATACTATTACGCTGGATAGAAAATTTGAATCTTTATCTAATAATATGGTTACAGGAAAAGCATTTGATAATCGCGCTGGAATTGTAATGATGATTGAAGCGGCAAAAATCTTAAGTAAAAGCAAAACAAAAGCGAAAGTTCATTTTGTTGGGACCGTTCAGGAAGAAGTCGGTTTAAAGGGAGCGAGAACTTCCGCTTACAGTTTAAATCCTGATGTGGCGATTGCCACTGATGTTTCAATTACAGGTGATCATCCGGGAGTAGAAAAAAAACATTCTTCTCTTGAAATAGGTAAAGGGCCATCTGTAACTGTCAGCGATGCCGAAGGTGTTGGAATTGTTGTTGCCGAATCGGTTTTAAATTGGATGAAGAATACGGCAAATAAAACCAAAATACCTTATCAATTAAGTGTGACGGAGGGTGGAATGACAGACGCGGCGATTATAAATATGACTAAACATGGCATTCCATCTGGCGGAATATGCGTAGCGACAAGATATATTCATTCTCCGGTTGAAGTTTTAGACTTAAAAGACCTAGAGCAATGCGCGAAGCTGATTGCGGAATGCGTGAAATCGGCGCATAAGTATTTTTAGGTGAGTTTGAAATATAGCGTATAAAAAAAATGAAGGCGACATTCGCGAATGTCGCCTTCATTTTTTATTTCAAGTTTTTACACAACCTTACACAACAATATTAATTAACTTCCCTTTCACGAAAATAATTCTTCTAATCTCTTTTCCCTCAATCCATTTTTTTATCTTTTCTCTTTCTAGAGCGATTTTTTTTGCTTCCTCTTCGGAAATGTCAGCGAGGACTTTTATTTGGTCGCGAAGTTTCCCGTTAATTTGAACGACAAGTGTTATTTCTTTTTCTTTGGCTAATTCTGGATTGTATTTGGGAAAAGATTGCAGATGGATACTTTCTTTATTTCCCATCATTTTCCAAAGTTCTTCCGTAATATGCGGAGCGAAAGGGGATAATAAGATTAAAAATATTGAATATTGCCTGCCTGCCGGACAGGCAGGAATATTGAATATTGTTTTTTGTTTTTCCATCTCATTTAATAAAATCATCAATGAACTAATTGCTGTGTTGAATTTTAAGTTTTCAATATCTTCAGAAACTTTTTTTATTGTTTGATGTAATAATATTTCTATAGTTTTAGACGCGATAAATCGCGTCTCTACTTCGTTTAAATGTTTAACCAATTTATCAATTGCTTTTTTCCTGTGATCATATTTATATTTTTCTTCAAAGGAACATTCGCCAAAAGATTTATTCAAGCCATCGGGCATAAAAATAGGATCATAACCAAAACCACTATTGCCCTGAGGTTTATCTATAATTTTCCCTTCACACTTTCCACTGAATTGCTCGTATTTATTATTTTTGGGATCATATAAAGTAACTACAGATTGGAAATAGGCATATCTATCTTTTTTATTTTCAAGTTCTTTAAAAAGTTTCTGATGAGCTTTTTTATAATCACCTTCGGCGTAACGGCTTGAAAAAACTCCAGGTCTTCCATTCAACGCGTTCACGCATAAACCGCTGTCATCGGCGATTGTTAAATAACCAGTTTTCTTGGCATAATATTTTGCTTTAATTAAAGAATTTTCTTCAAATGTCTTTCCATTTTCCTCTGGCTCTATAATTTCTTTATCAATATCTTTTAAAGAAATAATATCAAAATCTTTCAAATGATCTTTTAGCTCTTTCAATTTTCCTTGATTATTGGTGGCGATGAGAATAGTTTTTGATTTAGACGCGATAAATTTAGACGCGATAAATCGCGTCTCTACCTTGTTTTTCATATTCCAGACCCTCTCTAAAAATCTATTCATTCCAATTAAACTACTCGTGCTCCATGGAATCGCATCGCCATATGGACCCATAAACATTTCATAGAGCCTTAAAGTATCAGCTCCATATTTTTCAATAACCTTATCGGGATTTACAACATTGCCACGAGACTTGCTCATTTTCTGTCCATCTTCTGCTAAAATCATTCCGTGAGATCTTCTTTTTGCGTAGGGTTCAGGTGTGTTTACATAATTTAAATCAAACAAAAACTTATGCCAAAATCTTGAATAAAGCAAATGCAAAGTTGTGTGTTCCATTCCGCCATTATATAGATCAACCGGCATCCAATATTTTAATTTTTCTGGCGAAGCAAATTCTTTATTGTTTTTAGGATCTAAATATCGCAAAAAATACCAGCTTGACCCTGCCCAATTCGGCATCGTGTCAGTTTCTCTTTTGGCGTTACCATTGCATTTCGGACATTTTATATTTACCCACCGATCAATTTTCGCAAGAGGGGACTCTCCCGTATCTGTCGGCTCATAATTCTTTACATCTGGAAGTTTAAGAGGTAAGTCTTTTTCTTTAAGAGATATATTTCCACATTTATCACATTTCACAATCGGAATCGGCTCACCCCAATAATGCTGGCGAGAAAAAACCCAATCTCTCAATTTATAATTTATTGCTTTTCTGCCGAGATTGTTTTTGGAGAGCCATTTAATAATTTCTTTTTTAAATTCAGCCGTTGTAAGTCCATTAAATTGTTCTGAATTCATAGCAATACCATCCTTTAAGAAAGACCGTTCTCCATTTTGAAGAATATCCCAATGAATTTTTGGCTCTTGTAAATTTATAAAATCCTTTACTTCTCCTTTTTTAATCCAAATGCCATCATGGTTTTTTACCTCTTCTTCTTTCGGTTCCATAAAACTATTATCCAATAGTTCTATATAGATGCAACTTCTTTTTATGTCATGCCGATTAACATCTTTATGCGCTGCAAAAAAACGACTATAAGTTGTGCCTCCAATTTTTTTCACAACACGCATATTTTGATAGCCAGATTCTTCTTTTGCCTCTCTTAAAGCCGCTTCTTCTTCGCTTTCTCCTTTTTCAACGCCGCCGACAACAAAAGACTTCCAATCATTTTTACTTTTACTCCAGTTTAGACAAAAGTATTCATCTTTCTCCCAATGCTTAATTATAACATCTACGACTGTTCTTTTTGTATTTTTTTTATCTTTTCTAATCTTATTTTTTCCTTCGCCAATAAACAACGGCGCGACAACTTGTCTTATCTCCAATCCAAACTTCTTCGCAAATTCAAAATCCCTCTCATCATGCGCTGGCACAGCCATAATTGCGCCAGTGCCATAAGTTGCCAAAACATAATCCGCGACCCAAATCGGAATTTCTTCATTGTTAGCAGGATTGATCGCTTTGATACCTTTTAGCTCAACTCCCGTTTTTTCTTTCGCCAAATCAGTTCTATCTAAATCAGATTTATTTTTCGCCTTTTGAATATATTTTTTTACTTCCTCGTAATTTGTAATTTGTAATTTTAATTCTTCTATTAAATTATGCTCGGGAGCTAAAACCATATAAGTACAGCCAAATAAAGTATCAGGGCGAGTTGTAAAAACTCTGATTCTTGATTCATAATTCTTAATTCTAAATTCAACTTCCGCTCCTTCGCTCTTTCCAATCCAATTAACCTGTTGTGTTTTAATCTTTTCTAAATAATCAACAGTTTCTAAATCTTTAATAAGCCTGTTTGCGTATTTTGTAATTCTCAACATCCATTGTTTCATCGTCTTTTTCTCCGCTGGCGCGCCGCATCGTTCACAGGCGTTGTTTACAACTTCCTCGTTGGCCAATCCAATTTTGCAGCTCGGACACCAATTAATCGCCATTTCCGCTTCGTAAGCCAATCTTTGACCATCAATAAATTCTCTTTTTTCTAAATTATTTAAATCTCTTGGAACATCTAAATATTTAATATCTCGCGCTTTGTCTAATTTCTGATCATAAAAACTGTTAAATAATTTCAAAAAAATCCATTGCGTCCATTTATAATATTTTGGATCAGTGGTGTTTATTTCACGCGACCAGTCAAAACTTGGACCATAGCTTTTTATTTGCTTAGTAAAATTCTTAATATTATTTTTCGTCACAATCTTGGGATGTGTTTTCGTTTTAATCGCAAAATTTTCTGTCGGTAATCCAAAAGCGTCCCAGCCAATCGGATACATCACATTATATCCGCTCATTCTTTTTTGGCGCGCGATAATGTCAATAGCAATATGGCTTCGCAAATGACCAACATGAAGCCCAGCGCCAGAGGGATAGGGAAATTCAATCAAGCAATAATATTTCGGCTTATTTGAAAAATCTTTCGCTTTGTAGATTTTATTTTCATCCCATTTCTTCTGCCATTTCTTTTCAATCTTTTGAGGGTTGTATTTTTGCATCATAGTTCTATAAATTAAATAGTTTTACCGCATTCTCACTTGTCGTTTTTTCTATTTCTTTAAAACTTGTATTTCTAATATGCGCGATTTTTTCCGCGATGTGTTTTACAAATAATGGTTCGTTTCTTTTTCCCCTCTCTGGAACAGGGGAGAGATAGGGACAATCCGTTTCAATGAGAATTTTATCAAGCGGCATATTTTTTATAACTTTATAAATTTCCAGTTCGTTTCCTAACTCAGACTTATCTTTATAATAAGTAACAATTCCCGTGAAGCCGATGTAAAATCCGAGTTTTAAAAACTCTTCAGCGATTTTTTGGCTGGCGGCAAAGCAATGGATAACACCGCGCCAATTAGATGTTTTGTATTCTTTTAAAATATCCAACAAGTCATTGTATGCGTCGCGACAGTGAATAATAAGCGGCATATTGTGATTTTCGGCAAGTTCAATTTGTAATTTAAACGCTTCAATTTGTTTTTCCTGCGATGATAAATTTCTAAAATAATCTAAGCCAATCTCGCCGACAGCTATTACTTTGTAATGCTGAACAAGTTCTTCTATTTTTTTTAAGCTATTTTTATCAACGGTATCCGCGTCGTGAGGATGTATTCCAGCGGAAGCGAAAATGTTTTCATTATTTTTAGCAAGCTCATAACTTCTAATGCTTGATTTTAAATCGCATCCAACATTGATCATTTTTTCTCCGCCATTTTCAAAAAACCGTTTTATAACATTTTCACGATCGTCATCAAATTCTTTAAAATCTATATGAGTATGTGTGTCTATCATAATTTTGTTTTCCGACTTAAAATCTGTCTCAATTATAGCAGATTTTTTAAATTACGGGAATTTTTGATATCTTTGAAATTTTGAGATAAAAAGGATTGATCATGAGTCAGTTCTTGCGATAAATTAACTATTTGCTATCGCACAGGAACTGTTTTTTTATTCACAGTTCTGTACGGCTTTGTTGCATAAACCCTAATAAAACATCATAATATTAGCAGAGTTATTAAAACTAAGCTAATATTATGGCAACAAAAAATAAAACGAAAAAAGTTAGTAAGAAAGATAACACTAAAAAGAAAAAC
>JAGLIN010000051.1 GCA_023142975.1 Candidatus Parcubacteria bacterium | reverse complement strand
TTCAAGATATATTTCTGCCTGATCTTCGGACACAAAAGCTCCGGATCTTTTTGAAATGATTCTTTGGCATTGGTGGATTAATTTTTCTGAAAATTTTTGCATTGAAATAATTTTATTTGCATTGTTATATATAATAACGAAACCCTCTAACTAAAATTAGTTAGAGGGTATGCGAGGGTATTTAGTTTTTTTCGTGGGTAGTTTATACCTAAAAAGAGGTATTTTTGATGATGTTATTTTAACCCCTGAAAATCATAAAGCTAATTACCCTCATTTACTTCGTATTGGTTGATTTTTTTCAACTTCCTCTTTTCTAAATTCTGTTAGATAGCGGGGCGTTAAAAAAAACAGCTCAAATGAGCTGAATATTTATTATCTTAATTATTGGATGAAATTATTTTGTATAATCAATCCATATTGTTTCCATTTCTTTGTCAAGAGTGATTTTAAGCAGTCCTCCTAACCTTTTCTTTTTTTGAAGTTCCTTTACCACATATTCAAGTTTTCGCATTTGATCATCTAGATCTGATTCTGGATACTTTTTTATTCTTTTAGTCTCTATCTTTTCAAAAACATAATTAATTCCATTTTTCTTCCTAAAGGGTTTTAATAAAAGTTTCAAAAGTCTAAAATGTTGAGAATCTGTTTTGCCAATTTTTATTGCTTTTCCATTTTTACTGAATTTTAAAAATCCCATGTCTTTTTTGATAACATAGAATGGAGGATGAGAGTATCTTTTTTCTCTTGATTCACAATTAATTAAATAGTTAAATAAATCTTCCCTATTTTTTTCACTGCTAATATTTTTTATAATTAAAAATCTTTCTCTTTCCAATAAAAGTATACTTTCTAAAAATCTATGCTCGTTATTAAAATCGGAACTCTTTAATACCAAAGAGTGTCCGGTTTTTCTACTAATCTCATCAATTTTCTTTTTAATGTTTTCTTTCTGAAATTCAATTCTAAGATAGTTTTTTTTCGGAGATTCTATTTCTTCATCAGCAAATAATTTTAAATATTTTTGCAGAGCATCGGTAATTATTTGCTTAGATTCTCTGCTGATTTTAATATCAAAATCAATCAAATTAAAAACTTGATCATTGCATTTATAAGATGAAACGATTTCAAGATCATAAAAATTAAAATTATTGTTTATTATTTTATTTAGAGTTAATGATAGTTTATGTTTAGGAAATTTTACCATCGCTAATATTAATGTTTTAGTAGTTGCATAGTCACTATTATTTAATTTGAAATTCTCAATTTTCAGCAAACCCTGGTTTCTGAAATTCGCAATATCGTAGAAAATTTTTGATACCGCTGCGCGTTTATAATTTTCTGCTTTTATTTCATCAAAAGTAAACTCACCCCTTTCCATTTTGGGATAATCTAATAATTTTAATGTCAGAAATAAATAATCCTCGTCTAAATAATATTGAATTTTATTATCTTTTCTACTCATTTTTTTGCTTGAGTTATTACTGGTTTAATGATAACATAAGAGCAAGGAAAAGGGGAGTTTTGAGTGTTGGGTGTTTTAGTTCAACAAGGGTAAAATAAAAATAGATTTAAAAAATAAAAATATGGCAAATATATCTTCAAACAAAAATTTACGCAATGCAAGCAAGGCTAAAAAAGATGAGTTTTATACTCAGCTGGTTGATATTGAAAAAGAACTAAAACATTACAGAAAACACTTTAAAAATAAAGTTGTTTATTGTAATTGCGATGACCCTCGTGTAAGTAATTTTTTTCATTTCTTTTCTTATAACTTTGAAAAATTGGGACTGAAGAGATTAATTACAACTTGTTATAAAAATCAGCAAGTAGATTTATTTAGTCAAAACGATTCTGAAAAAGCAATTTATTTAGAATATGAAGGAGATAAAAATGAAAACTATGTTCCTGATCTTGAAGAAATTGGAATTGAACATTTAAGAAGTGATGGAGATTTTCGGAGTGAGGAAAGTCTAGAACTTTTGAAACAAGCCGATATTGTTGTCACGAACCCACCATTTTCTTTATTCAGAGAATATGTTGCTCAACTAATTAAGCACGACAAAAAGTTTGTAATAATTGGAAATTTAAATGCACTGACCTATAAAGAAATATTTAAATTAATAAAAAAAAATAAGATGTGGTTAGGAGCAAGTATTCATAGCGGTGATAGAGAGTTTGGGGTTCCTAAAGACTACCCACTTACCGCAGCTAGTAGTAGGATTGATGAAAATGGAAATAAATACATTAGAGTTAAGGGGGTTCGTTGGTATACTAATTTAGATTATAAAGAAAGACACGAAGATTTAATCCTTTATAAAACATATTATGGAAACGAAGATAAATATCCAAAATATGATAATTATGACGCGATTAATATAGATGTTACAAAAGATATTCCGATGGACTATGAGGGTGCAATGGGCGTACCCATCACTTTTATGGATAAATATAATCCTGGTCAGTTTGAGATCATAGCTCTTGGTATAGTTGGTTCTATTGATTTTATTTGCAACAAAAGAATGGAAATATTAAAAGACGGAGAATCAACGGGAAAATTCACAAATAATGCAAAAGGAACTTTATATCGTTTATATAATCCCGAGAAAGACAAATATCCCAAATTTAAAAATGTGGAAACTGGAGAATTATACATGAGCATATACGCCCGTGTAATTATTAGAAATAAAAAAGTAATAAAATAAATATGAAAATAGAACTTAAAAAAATTACAGTCCGTGAATTAACGAATGGTTTTGAGGACAACGATGAAAATGGTGTTGTTGGTTATGGTGGCAAACTTGATATCCGCCCACCGTACCAAAGAGAATTTATTTATAAAGACAAACAAAGAGATGCTGTTATTGATACTATTACAAAAGAGTTTCCTCTTAATGTGATGTATTGGGCAGTCCGTGAAGATGGCGGTTTTGAGATTATTGATGGACAACAACGAACAATTTCAGTTTGTCAGTATGTTGAAGGAGATTTTTCAGTAGATTTTTCAGGAAACAAATTAGCGTTTCACAATCTTCCCGATGACAAAAAAGAGCAAATACTAAATTATGAATTAACAATATACTTTTGCTCGGGCAGTGATAGCGAAAAATTGGAATGGTTTAAAATAATTAATATTGCGGGAGAAAAACTAACAGACCAAGAATTGAAAAATGCAGTATATTCAGGTCCGTGGGTTACTGACGCTAAGCGCTATTTTAGTAAAAATGGTTGTGCCGCTTATGGAATAGGAAGTGATTATTTGAATGGGTCTCCAATTCGCCAAGAATATTTAGAAACTGCTATCAAATGGATTTCCGATGGAAAAATAGAGGACTATATGTCTAAACATCAGCACGACCAAAATGCAAGCGCTTTGTGGAGATATTTTCAAGATGTGATTTCATGGATTGAAGCGACTTTCACAGTAAAAAGAGTAAAGTTTATGAGAGGTGTTGATTGGGGAACGCTGTATAATGAATTTAAGAATGAGGTGTATGACACAGAAGTAATTGAAAAAGAAATTGCTATGTTGATAGCGGATGATGATGTGGAAAATAAAAAAGGGATTTATCCTTATATTTTAACAAAAGATGAAAGAAAACTTTCAATTCGCGCTTTTTCTGATGCTATGAAACAGAAAGTTTATGAAAAGCAAAAAGGAATTTGCAAAGACTGCAAAGAACATTTTGAAATAGGAGAAATGGAAGGTGATCATATTAAACCATGGCATGAAGGTGGAAAGACAGTAGAAAAAAATTGTAAGATGTTGTGCAAAGAGTGTAATAGAATTAAGTCCGGGAAATAATATCAATCGAAGTTAAAAAATTTAATTATAAGTATGTTTTGAATAGCGGGAGTTTAAAGGAAGTTTTAAGCAAAATATAATTTATGAAATTATGAAATTAAAAACAGTCAGATTAAAAAATTTTAAAAGATTTGACGATCTAATAATAAACCTTGGAGATAATTCAAAAAAAATTATTGCCTTGGTTGGACCAAATGGATGCGGGAAAAGCAGTGTCTTTGATGCTTTTGAAGAAAAATTGAAAGATTATAAAGGAGCAAGTCAAAATGAGCATGCTTCTTATTTTTCAAAATTATGGCACTCAATTTTTCCAGAGAAAAGATTAGAAAGTTATAACAAAAATGAATCAATAATAATAACCGAAGGAGGTGGAGCAACGAATTTTGACAAAAAAAGTTTTTATATCAGGTCAGCGTATAGATTCACTCCAAAATTAAAAGTAGACAGCATAAAAGCCCAGCCTGATATTATTGAGGATCATAACCGACCATATAGTAGCAATGCGATAGATTCTCGTATGCAAAGTAATTATGAGAGGCTGTTATCAAGATTGTTATATGAATTTGAGCAAGGGAACAAAACAGGAACGGAATTTAAGAAAGAATTTTTAGAAAAAATCAACAAAATTTTAGAAAATATTTTAGATGTAAAAGTGTCTAGTCTTGGCAATGTTGGTGACGGTAAGGGACAATTATTTTTTGAAAAAGAAAACTCTAAAAATTTCCCTTACGAAAATTTGTCTTCGGGCGAAAAAGAAGTTGTTGATATTATTATTGATTTAGTAATAAAAACACCTGATTTTAACAATACGGTTTATTGTATAGACGAACCAGAATTACACCTCAATACAGCAATTCAAAGGAAACTTTTGACTGAGATAGAAAAATTAGTGCCAGATAATTGTCAGCTTTGGATAGCTACACACAGCATTGGGTTTTTGAGAGCATTACAAGAAGAACTAAAAGATAAGTCATCAATATTAGATTTTTCGGTAAAAGATTATTTTAATGGTACAGTGGAAATAAAGCCCATTGCGACGACACGAGATAATTGGCATCGTATATTTAAAACTGCGCTAGAAGATCTGACTGGTTTATTAGCTCCTAAAAAAATAATTTATTGCGAAGGCGAAAAGAGTTCTGATGAGAATGGAGATGAAAAAGGATTGGACGCAACAATTTATAATCAAATTTTTTCTGTAAGTCATCCAGATACACTTTTTGTTTCGAGCGGGGGTAACAAAGAATCGGATGGATATTCTGTAGTAGCATTGCAAATACTAAATAAGGCATTTAAAGATGTTGAACTTTATTTATTAAAAGATCGTGATAAAAAAACAAAAGAACAAAGACAGGGTTTCTTAGATGATAATAGCATGAATAGGATGTTAAAGAGACATGAGATCGAGAATTATCTTTTTGATAAAGAAATATTAAAAAAATATCATTTTGGGAAAGGTACGAATTTTGACGAATTGAAATATGAAAGTAAAATTACAGATATCATTAATCAAGATTTGAAGTCGATACAACAAGATATTCAACATGTTTGCGGATATTCTGGTAATATAAACGATTTCAAAATTAAATTATCAGAATATATAACTTCAGACACAGACGCCTATAAAGAATTAGAAGAGTTTATATTTAAACAGTAACGACAAATATTTTTGTAATTCAAACGATCTAAAAGATTGGAAATTTTTGGATTTAAATTAGCTTATAAATATGAGTAAATTAAAAAACCTAATCTATTTATTTGTTTTTGCTGGAATATTATTTGTACTTAAATTTCTATTGATAGACAAATTTTTTATAGATTTAGGAAAGGACGCAGAAGTTTGGTTTACAAGTGGGCTATTGTTGATTGTACTTGGTATTTTTGTTACAGAAAAATATTTTACCAAATCACTCGATGTAATAGTTAATATCGTTCTTCTTCTTGTTGTTTTATCAATGCTTGAAAATATTGGTCAATTCCTGCTCTATTGGCCACTTTTCATTTATTCTTTGTTGGTTGGTGCAATAGCGTTCCTTTCATTTGTTTTGATAGATGAAGAAAAAGACCGGAATTTTTTATCGCAAAAAGTTGCCCATTCTGCAAATCTAATAGCAAGCTTTTTAGGTAGTTCCAAAATGTTATTTTCAATAGTTTTTATCCTTTCTATTTTTAGTTACTTCATTTCATCTTTGGAAAACAATTTTTTAATTAACAAAGAACAAGTAGCTGTTTTATCGCTAATTGTTTTTTGGGGAATGTTAATTCTTGTTGAGCCAATTGATAAAAAACTAATTACTCCTCTATATGAAAAAATCAGGGACAGAACTAAACCAAAATTGATTGGTAGGGTTACTAAGAGATTAAATCCCGATGTCGTTTATGTTGAACAATCATCAGGATCACCAACTTTAAAATTGGGTGATATTGCAGTTATAGATGATATTAAAAATTCGCACGCCGGGAAAGGTTTAATTTATGCGATGTTTGTTCTTGAGCTCAAAACAGATAATAAAAAATATCTGTATTTTTATTGCCTAAATTCAGGAACTATTAATATTGCAAAACAAATCTATCTCCATAAAATTGAGCTTGATATTCCAGAAGAAATAATGTCTTCAGAAGTTTATAAAAACCGAGATAATATAATAGGGTTTGTGCATACTAATTCAGACATTGATGTTATTAAGATAAAAATGATTGAAGATGTTGATGAAAATAAGAAATTAAAAGAAGGTGATTTAATTGCTGTAAATTTTTATAAAACTTCTACAAAATATCAAATTATTAATGTTGAAACCGATTCGGAGAGTATCGACGGGCAAAGTAAAAAGGGTGGAAAAATAATAACTGCTCAACAAATTGGATATTGGCAAGATGACAAACAAAAATTTAATGATGTCGGCTGGGTTCCAAGCGTAAACACTCCTGTGTTTATTGAAACTTCAACAAAAGAAATAAAAATTACTAACAACAATGTTTATAAAGTTGGTATTGTTCCGCGCTCACAATATCCAATTTTTGTAGACTTTGAAGAGAGTGTAAGTCATCACATTGCAATCATAGGAAAAACAGGCACGGGAAAGTCAAGAATGGCCGCACAAATTTTGGAAAAAATGTCCTCAATTGATTATAAGGTTGTGGTGTTTGAAGTTGATAGAAAAAACAAACAATCGCTCACTAGTTATATCAATACCGATCTGACTGAAGAACAAAAATCTAACGAGTTTGATTTATCTAAGGCAACCAAAAATATCGTTTCTGTAGATTGGCAACTCGAAGATAAAGATAAGGGGGGCGGAACAATCAATTTAAGTGATATGACTGCAGAGCTTATCGAAAAAGTTATTGGATACCAAACTAAAAATGAAAATCAAAAAATATGTATTGTTATGGAAGAAGCATATGATTTTATTCCGGAAAACTCTTTTGGTAAACAAGAGTTTGGACAACCAAAAGTAAGTCGAATATCTCAAATGGTTCTCAAATGTCGCAAGCATAATATAGGTTTTCTTATTATTACTCAACGGACAGCATTAGTTACAAAAACGATTTTGTACCAATGTCACACTATTATTGCTTTACAATCATTTGACGAAACATCAAAAACTTTTATGAGTGCCTACATTAATCAAAAATATTTGGATAGTATGAGTATTTTACCTCGTTTTCGCGCAATTGTGGTTGGAAAGGGTTCAAGTTGTGATAAGCCCGTAATCGTTGATTTTTTTGATAGCAAGTTGGTCAAATAATAAGAGGTTTAAGTAATAGAAGATTTTGAGTAAATATTATAACTCCCAACGCACAAAAAATTTATATACTCCCAACACAAAACAACCATTCAAACTTTGATGTATGTTTTATAGTTGGTGCAGAAAATGGATATATTCCCGGACGAAACACAGGAGACAAAGAGGGTGACGAACGAAGATTACTTTATGTTTTAATGACAAGAGCATGTCATAAACTATTCATTAGCTATTGTAATAAACGAACTGGGCAACAAAGACATTCGGGAAGCAACAGTGGCACAGAAAGAAGAACGCTCACGAAATTTCTTAGAGACTCAAAAATTCCAATAACACAAATAAAATAATATTTTTAAATGGATAAAAAAATCAGAGAAAAATTAGATTTAATTAGAGGTGAGGTTGTTTCATCCGCCACGAGAGTTGAGTTTGTCCTTGGTTATCGCTTAAGAAAGTATTTTTTTCCTAAAAGTAATAATAAGGCAACAATTCTTTTTTGGAATGTTATAAATACTCCTTATCTTACTTTTGATAATAAAATTAGTATTTATGAATCACTGCCTTATTTTAAAAAATTAAAAGGCTACCCTAATATTAAAAAATCTTTAAGGTTTATTCAAAGAGCAAGAAATATGATGGCCCATTGGGATTTAGACGAAAAGAAAAGTGATCTTAAAAATATTTTTATGTTCACATTAGTTGGAAAATATAGAAAGGTAATAATTAATGATAGCTTTGTTGAAGATTACAGAAAGCACATCAACTTTCTTTTAAAAGAATTTGGTTATAATAGATGAATTTTATATAAAAACAGTAGCATTATTCACTTCATGCTTATATAGAACTGTGCAATTTTGACCTTGTTTTTATTGTTTCATATAATTTTTGAAATTAAAAAATAAACAAATAATTCAACTCATCAACCTCTCCACCCTCTCCAACCTTCCCTCAACGCTCTCCCAATTCTCCAAAATCCCCACCCAAACCACCGGGAAATTGTTCCCAACTGCATCCTGTCGCCCCGACAAGAAAAATAACCTTTTATTTAAGGGGTTATTTTTATGAATGAATGTTTCGTAGTATAGTTCTGTGATATAATGGAAACGCTATGAGAACGAATTTGATAAATAATTATAATTTAAAATAAAAGCAAATGAAGTTTAATTTAAAAACAAATCTAACCCAACTTAAAAAAGAACTGAAAGAATTATCTAATCCAAAACAAGCGGAAATTTTGCAGAGATTTTTCAAAACTGGAAAAGGGGAGTATGGCGAGGGGGATATTTTTTTAGGCGTCAAAGTTCCAGAGCAGAGAAAAGTTGTTGGAAAATTTGAAGATTTATCTTTGGAAAATTTGGAGAAATTATTAAATAGTAAAGTTCATGAATATCGGATGTCAGCTTTGTTTGTTTTAGTTAAGCGATATGAAAAGGGGGATGAGCGTGAAAAAAATAAAATTTTTAAGCTATATTTAAAAAACACTAAGAATATAAATAACTGGGATTTGGTTGACATTTCCGCGCCGAAAATAATGGGAGAGTACTTGTTGAATAAGCCGAGAAATGTTCTTTATAAATTAGCAAAATCTGATAATTTATGGGAAAGAAGAATCGCGATTATTTCCACATTTGCTTTTATTAGAAATAATGAATTTGACGATACTTTAAAAATCGCTAAAATATTATTAAACGACAAGCATGATTTAATTCATAAAGCAGTCGGTTGGATGCTGCGGGAAGTTGGAAAAAGAGATCAGAAAACTGAAGAGGAATTTTTAAAAAAACATTATTCAAAAATGCCGAGAGTGATGTTGCGATATGCGATTGAAAGGTTTGAAGAAAAAAAGAGGAAGTTTTATTTGTCTAAAAAATAAGATAAATAAAAAACAGAGTAAATAATTTTATCCTGTTTTTTAATACTCGTTCTATTTTTCATTCTTTGCCATCGTCTTAATACACTTGGCGCAAATTTTAATCTTCTCGCCGTCAACAGTTTTTTTCTGAACATTAATAAACTGTTTTCTTTTTGTCGCGACATTGGAATGGCTGCGAGACTGGCTCGCTCTTGTTCCTCTGCCACAAACTTGACATGTTCTGCTCATAAAGATATTATTAAATTGTTAAATCGTTAAATTGTTAAATCGTTAAATCGTTTATCGTGCTGTGCATAACAATTTAGCAATAGAACAATATAGCAATATAATAATCTAATTAATTAATTTTGGCAAGTATGTTTGAAACATTCCAAGTTTTTTCTTTCGTTATTTTAATTTTTTCTATTGTCATTCACGAATTTTCTCATGGCTGGATGGCTTACTATCTTGGTGATCCGACGGCTAAACATTTGGGGAGATTAACTCTTAATCCGCTTCCGCATATTGATCCCCTGGGGTCGGTTATTCTGCCATTTATGTTGTTGCTAACTAATGCTGGGTTTATAATTGGCTGGGCAAAGCCAGTTCCTTATAATCCTTATAATTTAAAAGATCAAAAAAACGGCGAAATGCTTGTCGCGTTGGCTGGTCCAGCGTCTAATTTATTAATAGCTGTAATTTTTGGTGTTGCAATTAGAATTTTATTATTACAAGGAATGGCGCCAGGAAGTAGCATCATCTCGTTTTTTAGCATTATAGTTTTTTATAATATTCTACTGGCTGTTTTTAACTTAGTTCCAATTCCTCCGTTAGACGGTTCAAAAGTTCTGTTTCATTTTCTGCCGTATTCAATGCATAATGTGAGAGAAATTTTAGAAAGAAACGGATTTTTGTTTTTATTAATTTTTATATTTTTCGGTTTTCAATTTATAATTCCCGTTATGCTGTTTCTATTTGCTTTGATTACGGGAGTTAATATTTTAGGATAAATAAATTTGACATATTACAAGCTTTCTGTTAATCTCTATTTATAAATAGTTAGGAGCGTTGAACGAGTCGCAACGAAGTTCAACTAGAAATATCGCTTAATCCTGCTTTCAAGTAGAACTTCACTGCGGTTCGTTCTACACTCCAAGTGTGTAAGTTCTAAAATAAATAATTTTTATAAATCAAAATGCCAACTATTCAACAATTAGTTAGAAAGTCAAGAAAAAAAACCGTGAAGAAATCAAAGACGCCGGCTCTTGCGCGGAATTTTAATTATCTTAAAAATAAACCGAAAACAGCCAAAAGAGGCAATCCTTTTAAAAGGGGAGTTTGTGTTAAGGTTGGAACAATGACACCGACAAAACCAAATTCGGCTTTGCGTAAAATTGCGAGAGTAAAACTTACAAATGGAAGTGAAGTGACAGCGTATATTCCAGGAATCGGGCATACTTTACAAGAACACTCTGTTGTAATGATTCGCGGCGGGAGAGTAAAAGATTTGCCTGGTGTTCGTTATCACATCGTTCGCGGTGTTTTGGACGCTGGCGGAGTTGAAGGAAGAAAACAGGAGAGAAGCAAATATGGAACGAAAAGACCGAAGTAGATGATTAAACTTCAACACTACTGCGAACTTATCTATTTTTAACAATTGTTCAATTAAATTAAGAGAAAGAAATTTGTAGAAACTTGTAGAAATTAATAGTAATTAATTGTCTCGTATAAACTATAACTAATTACAATAAATTACTATTAGTTACAATAAGTTTCTTGTGGAAAATAAATAATTTTAAAAGTACTTTTTAACTTTAAACTTTTTAACTTTAAACTACAATATGGGCAGAAGAAAAAAGAAAATGGATCGGGGGATTAAGCTTGATTTTAAATATAATAACGCGCTGGTTTCTAGATTCGTGAATTACATTATGGATGAAGGTAAAAAAAGCGTAGCGACGAGAGTTGTCTATAAATCTTTTGATATTGTCAAAGAGAAAACTAAAAAAGATCCATTGGAAGTTTTTGACAGCGCGGTTAATAAAGTCAGCCCAATTTTGGAAGTGAAATCAAAGAGAGTCGGTGGCGCGAATTATCAAGTTCCGATAGAGGTTCGTGGCGACAGAAGAATCCAACTGGCGTTTCGCTGGATTATCAGCGCGGCAAAAAGTAAAAAAGGAAAACCAATGGCGGAAAAGTTAGCGGATGAATTTATTGAAATTACTAAAGGCGCTGGCGTGGCAATGAAGAAAAGAGAAGATGTCCAAAAAATGGCAGAAGCAAATCGAGCATTCGCGCATTTCGCGAGATAAATCTGTCTTTAAGTTATAGAATGATTTTCAGAAACTAAATCTTTGTGTAAGGTTTAGTTTTTTTAAATCAGACAGTATTCTGTCATTCCTGCGGAGGAAGGAATCTATTGCTACAATTAAATTTTATAATAAGTTTCATTGTAAATAATAAAATTAAATAAAAGATATATGATTACAAAAAAACAAAATCTCTATCTCATAATCTCCCTTGCTTTAATTCTGGGAGTGTTAACTGATTATTTATTTTACCAGAAATCAATCGGAGTTTCTTTTTTCGCGTTTAATTTATTTATAATAATTTTTTCTTTGATTTTAATAAAAAAACATGAGATAAAAATAAGCAAAATTCAAATTTTTATTTTAGCTACTGTTCTTTTGTTTTCCGCGGGAGTGTTTTTGAGAGCAAGTTTGTTTTTAGCGTTCTTTAATTTTTGGGGCAGTTTATATTTACTCTTTTTCTTTTTCAGTTTATTCCTGAATAAAAGTATTTTGGATTTTAATTTCTTAAAATATATTATTTCTCCACCGTCTTTTTTCCTAAAATCTTTTCGCGGGGCGGGGCGATTTATTACAAAATGTAAAAATGCAATTCCAGAGAAAAATAAAATCGGTTCCAAAAAATTTAGAAGTGTGATTAAAGGAGTTGTTATTGCGGCGCCTTTTTTAATTATTTTCTGCTGGCTTTTATCTTCAGCGGATTTGGTATTTCAAGCGTATGTCGGAAAAGTATTTAATTTTAATTTTAATCTGGAAATAATTTTGAGAGCGCTGATGATCTTAGTTTTTACTTATATTTTTCTCGGCGTTTTTTCCAAGATTATAGAAGGTTTAGATCAGAGTTCTGAACCAATATCAGAAATACAGGGTTCAGGTCAGAGACCTGAACCAACATCTGAAAATAAATCACTGGGCTTTATTGAATCGTCAACAGTCTTGATTTTAATTGAATTATTATTTTTGTCTTTTATTGCTATTCAATTTTTTTATCTCTTTGGCGGAAAAGATTATGTTTGGGGGATTGAAGAATATATCACTTATTCGCAATACGCGAAAAAAGGTTTTTACGAATTAATTGCTACTTCAATTATTTCTTTTTTCTTGCTTTACGGATTGGATAAAGCAAGCTTTAGAAAGAGTTTAAAAGAAAAGAAAATATTTAAAATCTTAAGCGCCGCTCTCATTTTGGAAATGTCTGTAATTATCTATTCTGCTTGGACGCGAATGGCTGTTTATGTTGATGGCTACGGTTTGACTTTTTTTAGATTCTTAGTTTTTGTTTTTCTGCTCTGGATTTTTTCCGTGTTTCTGATTTTTCTCTATAAAAAAATATTTCAGGAAAAGAAAGAGCCAGTTTTATTACTAATGATATTTTGTTTAACAATTACATTTTGGACGGGAATAAATTTAATAAATCCCGACGCTTTTATTGCCAGAAAAAATATAGAAAGATTGGCTCAAGAGAAAGAGTTGGATTCATTTTATTTGTCTCGCTTGTCTATTGACGCTCTTCCTGAAACGATGAAAATTTTTCAGATGAATAATATAGATGAAAAAATAAAAATAGAAATAGCGAAAGATTTGTATTATCGTTGCGATTTTCTTTTTGGAAGCGGGTATTATGATGGTTATATGGGTTCTTGGGAAAATGAACCAGTTTCTTTTAAAGAAAAATTAGAAAACGCTGAGAAAAAACAGAGCGAAAACTGGCAGTCGTTTAATTTTTCAAGAAGAAAAGCGCTGTCGGTTTTAAATGAAAATTACGAGGAGATTGTAAAATATCAAAGCAAGTTTTTTAAAAAACAAGCGAAGGAGTGTTGGGAAAGAGAGGGTGGATACACTGAGGAGATGTGTAAGATGTATGAGAAAAATGCGGAGATGGATATGTGATTTATAGCTGTAGGGGCGGGTCGCGACCCGCCCCTACGGTTTTAAAACAAATAAACTTTTAAATGAAAAAAATAATTTCTAAAAAAATAATTATAATTTTATTGGCGTTGATAGCGCTGATTTTTTCTGGCGTGTTTTATTTTTTCAATTACACAAAAACAGGCGCTTTAATAATTTGGAATTCAACTTACAATCCCTCTGGCTTGCAAAATTTAAGCGCAGAAGAAAAAGAGTTTTTGGAAAAATTTGTTGTTTCCGCAAGAGAACGAACAAATCACGAAGTCGTTTACGATCCAGCATATTTATCAATTGATTATCCAAATGGCGATGTGCCAGCAGATCAAGGCGTTTGCGCCGATGTGATTATCAGAGCTTATCGGGAGTTGGGAATAGATTTGCAAAAAGAAATACACGAGGATATGTCTGCTAATTTTGATTTGTATCCAAAAATCTGGGGACTAAAAAAACCGGATCCAAACATAGATCATCGCCGAGTGCCAAATCTGATGACTTTCTTCAAACGCCACGGACAAGCTTTAGAAATCACAGAAAATCCTAACGATTATCTATCTGGCGATTTAGTTGTCTGGACTTTCAATAAAGGCAAAACTCACATTGGGATTGTGATAGATAAATTGTCATCTGACAAACAAAGACCGTTGATTGTCCACAATGTCGGAGCGGGTCCGAAGATAGATGATGTTTTGATGAGATGGGAAATAATCGGGCATTTTAGGTATTTCGGTGGGGAGGTTTGAAGGGGGTGAATTTTTTCTTGATTTTTGAAGTAGGGAATGGTAGAGTAAAAATAGAATTTATAAAAGTGTTATTATAAATATAGAATATGAATAAATCATCAAAAGACAGCGAGAAAGCAAAAAAGTTTATAAAAGAAAATAAAGATTTATTGTTTGAAAAATTTGCTAGCAGTAAAATTTATCAACCAAACGAAAACCCCGTTTCATTATTTATGGCAGGTTCGCCAGGGGCGGGAAAGACGGAATATTCTAAAGCGTTAATTAAAATGGCGGAAAGTTCTGCGAATCCTATAGTCAGAATTGATGCTGACGAAATAAGAGAAATGATACCGCAATATAATGGCGCTAATTCTGATGTAGTGCAAAACGCCGCGTCTATAGGCGTGCATAAATTGTATAATTATGTTTTGAAAAACAAATTAAATGCGATGATTGACGGCACTTTTGCTAAGTTTGAAATTGTTTATAGGAACATTGAAAGATCACTTAGCAGAAATAGATCTGTTGGAATATATTATATTTATCAAGATCCATTGATTGCGTGGGAATTTACAAAAAAGCGGGAAAAATTAGAAGGTAGAAAAGTACCAAAAAAAGTATTTGTTGAGTCATTTTTTAATGCTAAAGAAAATGTTATAAAAATCAAATCTATTTTTAAAGATGAAGTAAAAGTTTATTTAGTGATTAAAAATTATAGTAATAATATTGAGAAATTTTATCCAAAAGTTGCGCGCGTTGACAAATATCTTAAAGATAATTACAATGAGAAAAGATTATATGATTTATTAAAAGATGAAATATGAAGATAAAGAATAATAAGAAAAATTTATTTGAGTTGCCGGAAAAAGAGCAGGAAAGAATAATGAGAGGCGCGATTAGAAAAGCAAATAAGGATCAACGGGAATTATCAGATAGATATGACAAGAAATTCGGCAAAACAAAAACGGATAGTAATTGTCAGTTTTGCGATTGTAAATAAGAATAACAATTTATTAACCTAACCTTCGGGCTTTTTGTTTGGAGTATGGTTTAAATCCATAAACACAAAAGCGGTCTTCTGATCGGTACTGTGTTTATGGTCTTTGCCTGAAAGGGCATTGGGTGATCTGAAAGGGTCGCCACCGACGGGGGACCTTTTTTGTTGATGATGTTTTGGTACTTGTGGTATAATGGAGGTGTAATTATTAAAAAGTGTAAAAAACATGGAAAATTTTAATTCAAACAAATTAGATCAAAACGATAAAGATTGGATAGAAGAAGTGAGTGATAATTGGGAAAAATATTTAGATAAATGGCTCTTAGATTATAAAAATGGAATTTTAGAAAAGCAAGATATTATTAATGTTGTTGAAAAAATTATTATATATAAATCAAGTTAAAAATATGGAAAATAATAAAAGCGATTTTGGTTTATTTCTAAACTGTTTAAAGGAAGCTTGTGAAAAGGTAGATAATAGTTATATTGAATTTCGTACAGTTGGTTCTGAAGAATGGATATATAGAGAGCGTGTATATTGTTACGAACTTTATCATCAGCTTCGTTGTATTTTAGGAGAAAGTTTCCCCTATAAATTAAATGGGGAAGTTGACAAAGCTGGTCATGCTATTGTTTATGGCAAAAAGAAACCTGACTTTATTGTGCATGTGCCAGGTGAGATGAATAAAAATTTGGTAGTCATTGAAGTAAAGTCAGTAACAACAATAAAAGATGACTTTAACAAACTAACAGAAGATTTTAAAAAACTTGAAAGATTTCTCAATGAAGCGAATTATAAAAATGCTATTATGTTAATATACGGCAATGTTGAAAAAGATTTATTACGAAAAATTAAAGACGAGTTTAAAAATATAAAAATAGAAAAGGGAAAGCAGATGTTATTAATTTGGCATCAAAAATGTGGAGAGAAACCGATTATAATATTTAATGAATGAAATAAGAGACAATCTTAATTACTTAAAGATACTATTATGGATAATGATATTGTAAAATTATGTGAAGATGTATGTAAAAGTGAAATAAAATTTAGCTATGATAAGCTAAATGGAATTTTGGAAGAATGTGATTCAACTAACAAGCTTTTAGCAAGATTAGATGAAGAAAAAGAAGCAACAGAAAAAGAAGAATCATGTGCTGGCGCAGAAGAATATGATGAATATGGGAATGAAGTTAATGAATATGGCGAAACATTAGATTCCGAAAAAGCGATAGAAAGAGAACAGGATAGAACAAATAATCTTGAAAATGATTATTATACGAATTTGCCAAGTGATGAAGAAATGTTACTGTCAGACATTTCTAAAAACGAGAGTTTTTATGAAGATATAAATAAATCTTTTCCTGAAAGTAAAGAATTTATAAATAACATTTCTAAATATGGTATAAAGGAAGAGGAATTAGGATATCTTGTTGGTAAAATAAAAGGTTTTGAGTCAGCATTAAATTTATTAAGCAACTCTAAAGATGATGAATGTAATAAAGAATTAGAGGAATATAGAAATTTTATTAAAGATATTACTCCCTTGATGATAAAGTTAGAAGGTAAGGATGATCTTGTACAAGCTATTTTAGATGATAAAATTACTCCAGAATTAGCGAAAAATCTTTTAATACAAACCGAATCAGTTGTAAGTTTAGATGACTATGCAGAAAAAACACGATATGAAGACTTGGAGAAAAAACTTAAAGTTCAAGATGAAGAATTAAGAGAACATAAAGGTTTTTTAAAAGATGTTACTCCTTTAATGGAAAAGTTGAAAGATAAGGAGGAAATTATACAAGCCATTTTGGGTGATAAAATTACGGTAGAATTAGCAAAAAATCTTTTAACACAAACCGAATCAAACGAAACATATTTATTTTTTGATACTGAAACAACAGGATTACCTCGCGATTGGAATGCGTCAGTGAATGATGTAGATAATTGGCCGAGAATTGTTCAAATTTCTTGGGTGGTATATAAAAATAGCACTAAAATTAGTAGCAGTGATTTTATAATCAAACCAGAAGGATTTAGAATTCCGATAGAATCCTCAAATGTTCATGGCATAACGACTGAGCGCGCCGAAAAAGAAGGCGTGTCTTTGCAGGCAGTGTTAACTGAATTTCAAAATCTGATAGAACAAGCAGATTTTATAATTGCTCATAATATAAGTTTTGATGAAAAAATTGTAGGTGCAGAATTTATAAGAAAAAATATGTCAGATAGCCTTGAATCTAAAAAAACTATTTGCACTATGAAGAAATCCACAAATTTTTGCGCAATTCCAAGCTCTAATGGTTATAATGATTATAAGTGGCCTAAACTTTCAGAACTTTATATAAAATTATTTGATACAGAGTTTGAAGATGCTCATAATTCTCTTGCCGATGTAAACGCAACAGCAAAATGTTTCTGGGAAATGAAAAAACGAGGCATTCTATAAAACAAATAACCAACTAACTCAACCAAAAATGAAACTACCAAAATACTTTTTCAAAAGATTGTCAATTATAATACTCATCCTAACAGTAATTACTTTTTGGACAGAACAATATTGTTTATTTTTTGAAGATGATAATATTAAAGAAAAATCCTGCAATGTCTCAAACATAAAACTCCAAGGAGGTTTAATAGCATACATTTCCAACGAAGGACAAAATGAATACGGAGATCTTCTCTGGGATGAAATCGCTTCAGAAGATATTGTTAGAGCTATTGAACAAGCCGAAAATAACAAAAATATCAGAGCCATTGTTTTAGAAATAAACTCGCCAGGCGGAGGTCCCGTAGCTGCAGAAGAGGTTGCTAATGCATTAAAAAGAACAAAAAAGCCAACAGTTGCTTTGATCAGAGAATATGGACTTTCCGCCGCTTATTGGTCTGCCACTGGCGCTGATATAATCTTTGCTTCCCAAAATTCTGATGTTGGCAGTATTGGAATAACAATGTCTTATCTTGACTATGCCAAAGAAAATGAAAAAGATGGACTGACATATAATCAATTAAGCGCTGGAAAATTCAAAGACACTGGAAATTATGACAAACCATTAACTCCCGAAGAAAAAGAATTGCTGATGCGAGATGTTAATATTCTCCACGAAAATTTTATCAAAGCAGTTTCTGATAATCGCAATATAGACATTGAAAAAATAAGAGAACTTGCCGATGGATCAGACATGCTTGGTCAAATGGCTTTAGAAAATAATTTGATTGACCGAATTGGCGGGAGATATGAAGTGGAGGAATATTTAAGAGGAAAAATCGGCGAGGATATTGAAATATGTCAGTAGCTTATAGAAATTTGAGTCATCTAAAAAACCTGCTCAATCAAAGCAGGTTTTTAGTTGGACTGATAATTAAATAAATGATTCACGCGGGAACTGGTTTGTAACCAGTTCCAAATGTTTCTAAGTTTCAATAATCTTTATTATTCTTCAAAACAAAAGAAACGGATTACAAATCCGTTCCAGCAGAAGAATCATCGCCGACGCCATCGTTGTTATCCTTGATATAATTATCAAATGCGGCGTTATCAATGTTGACTTTGCCGATCTAAAAACCATCGTCAAAAATTCCGGCGAAACATTCTTTAATAATTCCACTGGTTCAAAAAAAGAAATATCCGCAATCGTAAATAATCTTTTTTCCAAAACCAATTTAACCAGCAAACAAGACTATTTAAAAAAAGTTCTCTATATTATTTACGCTGGTAAAGATTTGTTAATGGACGAAGTAAAACAAGTCGGCGAAAAAATACATAAAAAATCAGGCGGACAAGGAAAAATTATTTTTGGAATAGTAAGCGATGATCAACTGAAAGGGAAGTTGAAAATAGTTGTGATTGGGAGTTAATCAACTCAATAAATCGACATATTTTTCACTCTCTGTTATTTTTAACTTAAGAATAATAAAATTTTAAAACTATGTTCAAAAAATCAATACCAATTATTTTTGTAGGGTTGAGTGTGGTTGTTGCGATGCTGGTTTTGGGGTGGGTTGTTTTTGTGAAGATAGACGAGCCTGTTCAGGCGCCAGTGGTGGATGATGGGGATAATGAAATTGTTATTGATGATGTGGGAGATGATGATATAGATGATAATGTTTTAGCATACTTTTGTAATCTTGGTGCCATTTTACGGTGTGATGTCTATATGTTAGATGTAGACAAGGATAGCGTTGGCAATCCCGACAACTATGGCTGGAGGGAAGGAGCTTTTAAGTCAATAATTTTAATGGGTGATGCGCCTCCTCAAGGCGGTCCTGAGTCTTATGCTCCTGAACTATGGGACGGAGGTCATACTCTTGATAATGTAACATACTGGTCTGAAAATATAGATCCGATCAGAGTATATAGCATTGTCGTGGGTTCTGATCCTGACACTTACGCTGCATTTTCTGAAATATCAGAAAGAACTGGCGGGAAAGTATATCTGTCACCAGATGCTTCTGATGTTTCAGATGCGATCATCAAAGCCATTGAAGATATGGAAAGTGATGGTTATGGCGTTGAAGTCAACATAACTCCAGCTCAAAATGAAGCGAGTCCGAAAGACTCCGTTTTTTATTCAGTGAACATTACAAACAAAGGCGATCTTGCCGATGTTTATGATGTTTCATTTGAAGCGGAAAACTTCGCAGGTTATAGAGGCTATCCTACAGCTATCCAGTGTTCTTGGACTACTTTCAATAATTCAAATATGGAACTCAATCCAAGTATGTCGGAAATCAGACCGCTTATGGTAAGCGTTCCTGAAAATTGGGCTGGAATGGAAGATGTGAATTATACTTTTAGCGTGAACGCGAAATCAGAGACAAACGTGGATGTCAGCAACACATCATTCGCGGAGTTGAAGATTAGGGCGGACAAAAGAAGTATGGTCGAATATTCCAAATTGGAAATCCAATGGTTAGCAGAGCTGGTCAATAGTTCAGATATTGATCAAGGAATTAAGAACGCCTTATTGGCAAAATTAACTAACGCAGAATCAAAAGCGAATCAGGCGCTGGATTATTTGGATAGTGGTAAAACAGTAATCGCTGACAATATGATTCAAGTATCGCAGAATGAAATGAACGCTTTTACCAAGCTGGTTGAAGCGCAATATGACAAGAAAATTATGCAGCCTGACGCAGAAATGCTAAAGGAAAAGGCAAGTCAGGTTACGGAGGATCTGGAAAAAGCAAGAGATGAATAAAATTAAGTCGGGTTGGATTGTTATAATCCAGCTTATTTTTTGGTTCGTTTTTTATTTTGTGTTATAATAAAAACATAATAAAAATCTTAAGATAAATAATGCGAGAATATCAAACAATTATTATTGGCGCGGGACCAGCGGGGCTGATAGCGGGGAGACATTTAAAAGACGCTTTGATTTTAGATAAGAAAAAAGAGATTGGCAAGCCAGTGCAATGCGGGGAGGGGATTAGCGGGAACGCTTTGAAGATGCAGGGAATTGAACCAGACGATTTGTGGATATCTTGTAAAATTCACAAGATGGAAAAAATAATGCCAAGCGGAAGGATAATCGGCAAGTTTCACGAAGAGGCGATGGGATATGTTATTGATCGAGAAAAGTTTGAAAAATATTTGGCGCGAGATGCCAAAGCGGAGATTAGACTAAGCGCGAAAGTAACAGATCTAAAATTTGAAAATAATTTTTGGGAAGTAGTTATTGAAAGCGGGGAAGTATTTAAATCAAAATACATTATCGGCGCGGATGGCCCGTCCTCGATTGTTAGAAAAAAAGTTTTTCCGGAAAATCAAAATAAAATGAAGTTTGTTCCCGCTGTTGAATATTTAATAAAAACTGAAAAGGAATTGGATACCAAAACGACAAAAATTTATTTTGACAATAAGAAATATAATCATGGCTACGCCTGGATTTTTCCAAAGTCAAAAAATACCGCCAATGTTGGAATTGGCAGTATGGGAAATTTCTCAAAGGAGTTTGGCGAGTTTTTGGAAAATACGGTAAAGAAAAATTATGGCAATTACGAAATTTTAGAAAACAGAAGCGGAAATATTCCATTTAGCACTTCTTGGCGCAAGGTTTACAAAAACGGAGCGTTCTTAGTCGGAGACGCGGCTGGCTTGGCTGATCCGATTTTCAAGGGCGGAATGACGCAAGCGATGATGTCAGGAAAAACAGCGGCGGAATGTATTTTGGAAAATAAGCCTGATTCTTACGAGGCGAAAATTAAAGCAATGCCTTTTGCGGATAGGAAATTATTTAAGGTGAGTGAGATATTATTTAGTTTGGATAATGAGGTTATGAGTGAACTGGGAAAGATTTTTGAAGAAAATAGTTCTTTTTTGAAAAGACTATTTATAATTATGTCTAAACCAAATTTAAGAAAAAACTTTTTTAGGATATTTAAATCTTCTTTGATTTGGAAAAAAGAGCGTGATTATTTGTGGTAGGGAGAATAAAAATCAAGCAAAATTAAAATTTGAATTTTACGTTGTAGTTTGTTAAGAAAAAAAGTTTTTTTTATAAATTAGAATTAAAACGTTAGCTGTTTCTTTGATTGTTTTTTTTGTCCATTTTTCCTTTTCAGATATTTCTATATTACTCAGTCTGGTTTCTAAATTTAGTAGGTTTTTTTCAATTAATTTTTTCAGATATAATTGAGGGGATTTATTCTTTAATTCAATAATTGTTATTGCATCTATTTTTTCGTCAATATCGTGTGTGGAAATATCATTTGAAAGACGAACTATTATATCTAAGTCCTCAAGAGGTTCTTGTAGTTTTTTAAGCGATATATAATTAATTTTATTGGTCATAAAATAGGAAGATAAAACAAAGGAAACCCCAATACTTAAACGAGCATTTTTTAAATAGCTTTCAATGGAGTTGGTCATATGATTTTTTTCTTCATAAAGCATAGCTTTAATAAACTTTTCAAAACTGTTTTTCCAAAGATTATATGACTTTTGATTTTTATCGGTAATAATAATTTTTGTAATGTAGGCAATAATTTTTAGAAGATCCTTTTCTTTAAGCAATAACATATCATTACTTTTGCTTTTTGTAAGTAATTTTTTGATGTCGTTTTCATTCTTGATTTTTTTGGTGATAGCTATGAGCATTTTTGATAGAGCAACCTTTGTAGAAAATTTTATGCGTTTGTCATCCATTAAATCATCAATCGTAGATATAAATATAGATGTTTTAAAAACAATATCAAATTGTTTACTTTTTACTGACGAATTAGAAACATGTTGAGAAAAAAAAGCTATCTTGTTTAAGATTTTTGCGCTTCGGTTACTACTTTTTAGAATGTGCGGATAATCTATTGTAGTTTTTCTGATTATTTTAAAATTTTCCTTATCTGAGATAAATTTTTTATATTCAGACAAAAATTTTTTATAAGACATAGATTTAATAAAAACTCATTAAAAATTTATGATTTTTTTTAATTTTAGAAAATATTACAAAAAAGCAAAAAAAGAGAAACGATTGCCCAAAACTTATGTTAATTCTGATTTAAAATTATCTAGATCGCTCTTTGGAAAAGTTTCAATTTTTGACTTTAATCAAATAGTTAAAAATGAACAAAAATCATCAATTTGTTTACGGGATATAAAATTATTGCAAGACATAAATCAAAAGATATTAAGTAAATTAAATTTTACAGTAGCTTCTCAATTGATTGTAGATAAAATAAGGAAAGATTTAGGATATCCTATAGGTACACTTTTTATTGTAGAAAAAGAAAAAGGAATAGAATATCCTTATTGTATTTCTTCTGATTTAGTTAAAAAACTGGAAATTATTTTTGGAAAATCTACTGAAAAACATGTTGGGAAATTAGAAATAGAAAATAACTTTACAGTAAAATGTGCGAACACTAAAAAAGCTTATTTTGGAAATGATCTTAGAGATTTTGTTTCTCCTATTCTTTCTGAAAGAAAAGCCTTTTTAATTCAAAAAATATTTAATATTAAGTCTGTTCTCATTGTTCCGTTAGTTGTAAGAAATGTTGCTGTTGGTTCTGTTCTGATAGTAAGTTCACGACGATTGATAGATACGAGAGAAGCGATTATATTAAAATCGTTTTCCGATCAAATGGCAATCGCTCTTCATAATGCTAAACTTTACGAGAAATCACAATTGCAAGTCGTTCACCTTCAGGAAAAAACTGAAGATTTGGAATCCTTGCTTGATATCTCAACAATTGCTGCCAGTTCTTTAAAAATTAAAAGCATCACACAAAAGGTTGTGAATAGCATACCCAAAAAATTAGGACATCTTGGATACGCTGGTGGCGTTTTGACTATGTATAATCCAAAGACTAATCAAGTATATACTCATTCTATCACAGAATCAGAAATTGTAAAAAAGGCAAGAAAATTATTAGACAAACCATTTGGGAAATATTCAGAGAATATTGATAAAGCCGACAATCTTGTTATCAAAACCATCAAAACAAAAGAAATGCAGATAGGCAGTAAATTTGAAGATTTTGTGGCTCCAACCGTGAACAAAAGAATATGCGGATTAATTCAAAAAGTGGTTGGCGCTAAATCGTTTATTTCTATTCCAATGCTTTCTGGCGGAAGAGTAAAAGGAACAATTGTTTTTGTCGGGACAAAGCCGAAAAGCAAAATTGTTCAAAGGGATAAAGATATTCTTCTGGGATTTTCTTCGCATATCGGCGCGACGATTGAAAACGCCCAGCTTTATGAGCAGACAGAAAAGCAGATAAAAGCGTTGTCAATTTTGAATGAAAATTTGAAGATGGCAAATATCAGATTAAAAGAGCTTATGGAAATGAAGAATGAATTTTTGCATATCACCTCTCATCAATTAAGAACTCCGCTAACGACGATCAGGGGAATGATCGCTATGTGGCATAATGGAGACTTTGATAATTTATCCGAAAAAGAAAAGAAAAAGATGTTGAAAAGAATATATATAAGTTCCGAGAGATTAAATAATATCACAAATGATATGTTGGATTCTCTTGAGTTGGAAGGGGGATTTATGAAATTTCAGTTTAAAAAAATGTCTTTAAGAGAAATTACGAAAGAGACAGTAGATATTATGAGACCGAATTTTGACAAAAAAAATCTTTATCTAAAATTTAATGACAACGCGGATATACCAAAAATTGAAGTGGAGCCGAATTATATAAGGCAGGTGTTCGTGAATACGATTGACAACGCGTGTAAATACACAAGAAAAGGCGGCGCTGAGATAGATATTAAAAAGTCTGGGAAGTATGTGGAGGTTATTATAAAAGACACTGGTATCGGCGTAGGCAAAAGCGATCAGAAAAAGATTTTCCAAAAATTTACGAGAGGCAAAAAAGCGTCCATTGAAAACGCTTCTGGCAGTGGACTGGGATTGTTTATTGCCAAGAAAATCGTTGACGCGCATAATGGCAAAGTTAAATTTTCCAGCGAGGGATCTATGAGGGGCTCGGTGGTAAAAATTTTATTGCCGGTGAAGCAGGGATAGGATTATTTAGTTAGTCACGCAAGTCAATTTTTTATTTGAAAACTCGGTCTTGACAGATTTTTATTTTTAGTTATTATATTAGTAGTTTTAGAAGTAGTAAAGAGGTGAATTTAAATGAATGGTAACGGTTCTTTAGAGAGTATGCTGGGAGTGTCTATTGTGATAGCATTCCTTGTGTTTGGAAAATTCCTGCTTATATCTTTTGCAGGACCCGGAAGTCTTTTTTTAAGTTTGATGATAATTTTATTGGTTTCATCACTAATAGTGATGTTTTCAATAATGTATCTATCAAAACTGAAAGAGATTGAAACTTCTGTCGTATGGGGACGATTTTTGGATGCAACAATCTTTGTTGTGTTTGCAAGTTTGTTTGGCTTTTTGCTATTTTTCCCCATAGCCTATTATTTAGCAGGATGGTGGATTTATCACACGATTGGAACAGTCGTCGTAATTTCATTAATCCTTGCCAAAATAATGGTAGGATTGATAGCAGGAAAAACCCCTCATCTTTTTGGGGAAAACAAAAAGCAAGAAAAAATAACTCTTGCTGGATAGAGAATTAGATCTCTGTCCTATTTTTTTTAAAATTTTTTTTAAAATTTTTCTTGACAAACATAGACTTTTGTACTATTTTATAAATATAGATTAGAATAAAAGTTGGAGGAAATGATATGAACGAATCTGATGAAATGGTATCTGACGAGACGGCAGATATAATAATAAGAGGGCTAACCCTTTTATTATTAGTTAGTTCTTTGCCAAAAGTTCTCTATTTGATAAGTATTTATCAGTGGGGAATAGTAGGAATGATTGCTGTTTATGTTATTTTCTTTTCCATATGCTTTATAATAGCGTATAGAAAAGACGAAGCAGTAATAATAAAAATTACAAATATAGCTAAGACAATTCCAAAAAAGAAAATCGGAGTTTGTCATTAGCTATTTTTTTTCTAAATTTTTTACTTTACTTGTAATTAAAAACTCTGTATAATATAAATAGTTTTATAATTAACACAAAAAAATGAAAATACAAAAATTATATTTAGTAGGAATTATAGCAATTATAATCTTTCCTATATTTTTAGTAGTGGGAATTAATAAAACTAGTGCCGCTACTTTTCTTGGATGCGCTGAAAGACCTCTTGATGACGATTGCGGAATAGTTGTAACGGATCAAAGTTTGCTTTTTTGTGAATCTACCGAATGGTGTATGGCAATTCCACTTGATGTATCCGCATTAACGGGAGCGTATTCTCGTGCTGTGAATTCTTGCGATATAGGAACTAGGCATTGTAGAGAAGATAGTTGTAGCGGAATAACAGCTAATGATGGTGATTCATGTGTTGTAGTTAAAGGAAAGGGAGGATTTTTTGGAGGTTGTGATGAGAATGACAAAGAGTATGGAGTCTGGTCATCTGGCAGATGTATTGCTTGCTCTGGAATTAATACGGAGAATGGAATTTGGGGAGATGATATTGGAGTTTATGCGGACATAGCGAAAGGAGGAGACTCAATGTGTGAAGCAAATGGTTGTGGCGCAAGTACTGAATGCGACGAAAAAATTCCTACATGGGTTAATCCGGACGGTTCGGGTTCTTGTGATAATAATTGTCAGTGGACGGCAGCAGCAGTTTGTAATAATGATGGCACTTGCGCTGGAGCTGAAACAACTGCGAATTGTCCGAATGATTGTTGTGATAAGGGTTGTGGCGAGGGATGCACGAATGAGGATGATTGCAAGACTATTGAACCAGATTGCGATACAGTTTGCGTTGATCCAGCTTGTATAACTGATACTGATTGTGGATATTGGGTTTGTGATAGTGGTGCTGGTTATATAGCTGAAGACTGTGTTGGAGGAGGATTTGAAGATTGCAGTGATATAGATGGAGATAATTGCGGTGGCGGGAAAGTTTGGAGTTGTGCTGGAAGTTGCAATATGATGTGCAATCCTCAGTGGTTCCCAGGAGGATGTTTTCCGATTCCTCCAGATCCTCCAACTCCGCCATGCGTAGATAAATACGATGCTTGTGATTGTAGTTGTGAATTTGTTGCTTGTACTGCTGATGGTGGAGGTTGCGGAGGTGACGGTGATTGTTGTTCTGGTGATTGTAGCGGTGGTGTTTGCGTAGCTGCATGTGTTTCTAATATTACTTGCACAACTTCCGCTTGCGCGGAAATAGATGCGACGAGCGCGGAAGGTACAGAAACTTGTGTTGATGCAGCAGGTTGCGTTGCAAATACAATTAATGTAACCGCTTGTTGTTTAAAAGATGAACATTGTTCGGGCGGAACTCCCGTGTGTGATACCGTTGCTCAACAATGCGTTCAATGTATAGTAGACGCTGATTGCGCGGGAACCGATATATGTAATGATGGCATTTGTCAAGGTTGCGCTGAAGAAGGAGAAGATCCCGGAGATGCCGCTTTGTGTTGCGTGGGACTTAGCTATTTAGATCTTGACGGAGATGGAAGTTTCTTTTGCACATCCGTCTGTGATCCGAATGCTTGGTATTTTTGCAATCCTCTCAGAGGAACAGTTGAAACAGTTGTTGAAGCGGGAGAAACTCTTTTGGGATTTATTTTAGGGCTGATTGGTTCAATCGCGCTGTTGTTTATTATAATAGCGGGAATAATGTATATGACTTCCGCTGGAAATGAAGAGAGAATTTCTTCTTCAAAAAGAATTTTAAGCGGAGCCGTAATTGGATTAATGATCGCGCTTCTGGCATATGGTTTGCTCCATGTTATTATGACAGTGCTGGGGATGTAATAAATGAAATATTATTTTTGTCATTCCCGCGGAGGCGGGAATCCAGTTTATCTCAATGA
>JAGLIN010000050.1 GCA_023142975.1 Candidatus Parcubacteria bacterium | reverse complement strand
CTAACTGGATCCCAGACATTTTTTTATTCTGAAGGCGACATTGACCAATGTCGCCTTCAGAATAAAAAAATTCTGGGATGACAATAATGAAATAGTCCTAATTAAATTAAATTAAATTATGCCGACAGAAGATCATTTTACTGACTTAAAAAATAAAATAGACGAAGAATTAAATTTGTTCTTTGATAATAAAATTAAGCAAATTAAAAATCAGGAAAAGCCCGATGAGTTATTAGAAATGACTGAAAGTTTAAGGGACTTTATTTTAAGATCCGGAAAAAGAATTCGTCCGATTTTATTTTATCGCGGATATATTATTGCTGGAGGAAAGGATAAAGAAAGGATTTTGAAAGCCGCAATTTCAGTTGAGTTGATCCATTCTTTCTTGTTGATTCACGATGACATTATTGATCAGGATAATTTTAGACATGGTAATTTGTCAATGCATTGCAGATACAAGGAAAAATATAAAAATAAAAGTTCAAAACATTTTGAAATCTCAATGGCAATAATTGTCGGAGATTTGGCCCATAATTTTGGATACGAAGTTTTATCTAAATTGGATTTTTTGTTGGATTTGAAAATCAAGGCGATTGATAAGATGAATCAAATTGTTTCCAATACAATTGCCGGAGAAGCCACAGATGTAATGTTGAGCGTAAATTCTGATTTTGATATTAACAAAATTATTGAAATGCAAAAATACAAAACCGCTCAATACACTATTGAAGGACCGCTTCATTTAGGAGCTATTTTAGCTGGAGCGGACGAAAAGTTTCTTAAACTATTGAGTGAATTTTCCATACCCCTTGGTATTGCTTTTCAAATTCAAGATGATATCATTGGTATTTTTGGAGATGAGAAGAAAACAGGAAAGCCGGTAGGTTCAGATATTAAAGAAGGAAAGAAAACGTTATTAATCGCCAAGGCCTTAGAGGTGGCCAATAAAAAGCAAAAAGACATAATCTTAACCGCTTCGGGGAACAAAAAACTAAATCTTGATGATATAGAAAATGTAAAAAAAATAATAAAAGAGACGGGGTCTCTTGAATATTCCAAAGCGCAAACGGAAAAATTAATAAAGTTATCCAAAAAACATCTTAAAAAAATTAAAGCTTCAAGCAAGTGTAAAGAGTTTTTAAGCAATTTGGCGGACTTTATTATAAAAAGGGAATATTAAATAAAACTGTGAAATAGCTAAATTTGTCATAGTGAGCTTGTCGAACTATAACAAATTTAGCGAGTCTACCATTCTTCGACAAGCTCAGGATGACAATCAAAAAGTGGGTAAGCTGTGGATAGTTTAGCCGCTTTTTTGTTATGAAATTTATTTTTAATTTTATAAAACACTTTAAATAAGCTAAAAAATCATTTTTTGGAATTTATGATTGTTTGGAGTTGCGTGGTTTGACTATTGCTATAAGTGGTGTATAATGGAACTATGATGTAAAAAAGTGGATAAAAGTGGGGAAAACTAAAATAAAATGTGGATAAGTAGAAAACATGTTTATTGGAGAATATAATCACAATTTAGACAATAAAGGACGATTGGCAGTGCCAGTCAAGTTTAGGAATGACTTAAAAAAAGGAGCTGTTGTTACTAAGGGATTAGACGGCTGTTTATTTTTATATACAATGAGCGAGTGGAAAATTTTGGCTGAAAAATTAAGCAAGCTTCCGATTAGCCAATCAAATACGCGCGCTTTCGCAAGATTGATGCTGGCGGGAGCAATGGATGTGCAAATTGACAAACAGGGAAGAATTGTTCTTCCTGATTATTTAAGAAAATACGCAATGCTTAAAAAGAAAGTGATTGTCAATGGACTATATAATCGTTTGGAAATCTGGGATGAGAATGGTTGGGAGAAGTATAAAGAAGTAACCGAAAAAGAAAGTGGGGATATCGCAGAGAAGCTGGGAGAGCTGGGAGTTTAGAATTCAGAGCGATAGTTTTCTATCTGTCATTGCGAGGAGTGAAATTATCCGCAGGATAATTGAGCGACGAAGCAATCCCGCATCCAAGCCAATAAAACCTTTGTTTAGGATATGAAAGAAAAACAATATTATCTTTATATAGCAACTAACAAAAGACACACCACAGTATATATTGGAGTCACTAATAATCTATTTAAAAGAGAAGATCAACATAAAAATAAAATTGATAAAAACAGCTTTACCGCAAAATATAATATAGATACGGTTGTTTATTACGAAGCATATAATGATATTAAAGTAGCTATCACTATAGAAAAACAAATAAAAGCGGGATCAAGAAAAAAGAAAATAGAGCTTATTGAAAAAATGAATCCAGAATAGAAAGATTTGGTTAAAGAGGCTAAAAAATTAGAATAAACAATCCTAAAATCAAGTTTTTCGCGTGTAGTTACGGGATTGCTTCGTCGCCTTCTCACTCACTGTGTTCGTTCGGGCTCCTCGCAATGACAAATTAATTTAACTCTATGTCTTATTTCCATATCCCAGTTTTACTAAATGAAGTCGTTAAATTTATAAATCCGAAACAGGGAGAAAACTTGATTGACGGAACTTTGGGGGGCGGGGGACATAGTGAGGCGATTTTAGAAAAAACATCGCCAGACGGAAAATTGTTGGGAATTGATTTGGACGATGAAGCGATAAAAGAAAGTAAAGAAAAATTAAAAAAATATGCCGAAAGAATAATTTTTAAAAAAGGAAATTTTAAGGATTTTATTGAGATTAAAAAGGAAAGCGATTTTTGTTCATTTGATATATTTCTTCTGGATCTGGGGATTTCGTCGCAACAGTTAAACAATGAAGCTTTAGGAATTTCGTTTCTAAAAAACGCTCCCTTAGATATGAGAATGGGCGGAGCTAATTGCGGAGCTAATTATAGAAGTAATAATTATAAAACCGCGGAACACATTCTCAATAATTGGAGCGAAGACGCGATTAGATTGATTTTAAAGAATTATGGCGAGGAGAGATACGCAAAAAATATTGCGAAAGAAATAATAAAAGAAAGAAAAATAAATAAGATAATTAATACGCGGCAATTAGTCAAGATAATTTCTGAAGCGACGCCGGCAAAATATAAAAGGCAAAGAATTCATTTTGCGACAAGAACTTTTCAAGCGTTGCGGATAGAAGTTAATGAAGAGCTTAAAAATTTAGAAAATGTTCTCCCGCAAGTTTTAGAAAATATAGAAGTCGGCGGAAGAATTGCGGTAATTTCTTTTCATTCTTTGGAAGATAGAATAGTAAAACGATTTTTTCAAAAAGAATCAAAGGATTGCGTTTGCGGACCGGAAGTGCCGGTATGTGTTTGTCAGCATCGGAAAAGGTTGGAAATTATTACGAAAAAACCGATTGTCGCGAGCGAAGAAGAAGTCTTAGAAAATCCGAGAGCGAGAAGCGGGAAACTAAGAGTGGCGAGGAGAATATAATATTAAATATTATTTTGGAGCAAGGGCTTCAGCTCAATAGTTTAAAAAACACAAATTTCAAGACACAAAGACCAAACAAAACACAAAATAACAAAACACAACTATGACACTGAGACATTTAAATAAAAAAAGAAACAAAATAAGAAGGAAAACTGTTTCTCGAAGGGCGAAGGAAAGCAAATTTACTGTTAGCGTGCTTTCTGCTGTTTTAATTTGCGTGGCTGGATTAGTGTATGTTTTTCAAATAAGCGGAGTTGCCACTAAGGGTTATGAAATAGAAAATTACGAAAAAACACTTTTTGAGCTGCAACGAGAAAATCAAAAAATGCTAATAAAAATAGCTGATTTGAAATCTATGAATAATTTAGAAAACGAATTTGGAAAATTAAGCGTGATTGATTATAAAAACATTACCTATATAACTTCAATTTCAAGCGCGGTCGCGATGGAGTAAAAAGCGGTAAGCAATAAGTATTTTTTAAATTTGGGATTTATGCGTTTGGAGTGTCAAACGAGCCGCAGCGAAGTTTGACTTGAAAAATCATTTAATTTAGTTTTCAAATAGAACTTCGCTGCGGCTCGTTCTATACTCCAAAATATAATGAAAAGATTAAATAGAAATTCTTTTAAAAGTAGCAATAATTTTATCAAGCGCGTGCATATTTTGGCTGCTGTTGTAATAGCGCTTTTTTTAATAGTTTTGTTAAAACTTTTTCAGGTTCAAGTTGTGAGCTATAGCTTTTACAAAGCGTTAGCGCAAAATCAACATGAATTTTTTGAAAAAATAATTCCAGAACGCGGCGAGATATTTATTAAGGATGCCTATTCAGACGAAATCTATCCCTTGGCGGTTAACAGAGAATCAAGTTTAATATATGCTGTTCCTAAAAATATTATTAACAAAGAGGAGACTGCCGCAAAGCTATCGGAATTATTAGAAATGGAAGAGATGGATATTTTTAATATCATAAATAAAAAAGATGATCCTTATGAAGTGATAAAGCGCAAGGTTCGGGATGAAGTGGCAAAGGAAATAAAGAGTGAAAATATTATAGGAATAAAAACAAGTCCAGAAATAATAAGATATTATCCAGGAAATTATTTGGCGGCTAATATAGTTGGTTTTCTCGGTTATTCTGGACATGAAAAAGTCGGTCAATACGGAATAGAAGGTTATTATAACGAGAGATTGAAAGGAACGATGGGTTTTTTGGAACTTGAAAAAGATTCTTCAGGAAAATGGATAACATTCGGTTCTAAAAACGCGCAGTCTCCAGAAGACGGAGATGATATAATATTAACTATTGATCAGACGATTCAATATATTTCAGAGATAAAACTTAAGGAGGCAGTTATTAGATATGGAGCTGAGAGTGGAAATATAATTATTATGAATCCAAAAACCGGGGCCATTATAGCCATGGCTCAATATCCAAATTATAATCCAAATGAATATTTTAAAGAAGAGGATATGAGCGTGTTTTTAAATTCAGGCATTCATAATCTTTATGAGCCGGGATCTATTCAAAAACCGATCACAATGGCTATCGGTCTTGATCTTGGAAAAATTAGTCCAGGCACTACTTATGTTGATAAAGGAGTTGTCAAGATTGACGGATGGACTATTCGCAATTCCGACGGAAAATCAAATGGAAAACAAAATATGACTCAGATTCTGGAAAAATCATTAAATACGGGATCTGTCTTCATTCAACAGCAAACAGAAAAAGATGATTTCTATAATTATTTAAGGTTATTTAAACTTGATGAACTTACGGGAATTGAAATCAAAGGTGAAGCGCGAGGAAGTCTTTCTAACTTGGATGATAAAAAAGATATTAATTACGCAACCGCATCTTATGGGCAAGGAATTTCTGTTACTCCCTTGGCGATTTTAACCGCTATTTCATCTTTCGCCAATGATGGAAAACTAATGAGGCCATATGTAGTTGACGAGCTTATCGGAGCTAACGGGCATTCCGAAAAAAAAGAGCCAAAAGTTGTTTGTCAGGTTGTGTCTCCAAAAACGGCAAACTTAGTTTCAGCAATGATGACGAGTGTCATAAAAAATGGACATGCCGAGCAGGCTATAGTAAGCGGATATAAATTTGCTGGAAAAACAGGAACAGCCCAAATTCCTAAAAAAGATGGAAAAGGATACGAGGAAGACAAAACGATCCATACATTTGTCGGGTTTGGCCCGATACCAAATCCAAAATTTTCAATATTGGTGAAATTAGACAGTCCGACAAATGCGCCTTACGCGGCAAACACTGTAGCTCCTGTTTTTAGAGAGTTGTCTCAAGAATTAATAAATCATTATAATATACCGATGACGGAATAGCTTTTTAGGTTGCAGTCTCTTGGTTTTTTAAAAAGTGTCAATGACATAAAAAACATTATTATGAGATATATTATCATCAAAATTCTGAATATTTTATCTAAAAAAATACTGGTTAAATATAATCCAGTAGTTGTTGGTATTACGGGAAGTGTTGGAAAGAGTAGTGTTAAGAAGGCGATTTGTGAAGTTTTGAAAGATAAATATAAAATAGCGTCTAACGAAAATTATTGTAAAACTGACATTGGAATTCCGCTTGCGATTATAGGAGCAGAGAGCGGAGGACGATCGGTCGTGAAATGGATAAAGATTATTTTTTTGGCTGTCAAAATGATAATTAAAAAAGTTGAATATCTGGAAATATTAATTTTAGAGATGGGCGTTGACCGCCCAGATGATATGAAAAAAATGCTTGAAATAGTAAAGCCAAATGTTGGAATCTTGACGAACATTGGAAAATTTCCTCCTCATACAAAATATTTCAAAAACGCGAAGCATATTGCTAAAGAAAAAAGTTTGCTTATAAAATCGTTAAAGAAAAAAGATATTGCGATATTAAACTGCGATGATGATATTATAAAGGATTTATCAGAAAACATCAGACCAGAAATAATATCATACGGATTTAACGATGGTTCTATTATAAAAGCGGGGGAAATATTTTCAGGAGACAAAAAATGGAAAATAGAAAGCGGTTTAATTGGAATGAGTTTCAAAATTTCTTATAATGGAACAACCGTTCCTTTTCGGCTTCCTTACGCTTTGGGTCGGGGACAGGTTTATACTGCTTTGGCGGCTTCGGCAGTTGGAATTCATTTTGGATATAACTTGGTTGAAATATCTGAAAAGTTGTCTAATTACAGTCCGCTTCCAGGCAGAATGAGTTTGATTAAAGGAATAAATAACGCGTTAATAATTGACGATACTTTTAATTCTAATCCCGCTTCGGCGACATCGGCCTTGGAAACATTGGGAAAACTTGACGTCAAAAGAAAAATTGCGGTTTTGGGCGATATGCTTGAGCTTGGAGAATATTGCGAGCGCGGTCATAGCGAGATAGGAAAGCTTGTTCCAAAATCAGCTGATCTGCTTTTTACTTACGGCAAAAGAAGTAAAATTATTTCCAAGCAAGCGGAAAAAAGCGGGATGAAAAAAGATAATATTTTTCACTTTGACGATCTTGACGATCTGATTAAATTATTGAAAAATAAAATAAAATCTGATGATGTGATTTTGGTTAAAGGATCAAGAGCGATGAGGATGGAAAGAGTTGTGGCGGAGTTTATAAAGTAGAAAGTTTGTAAAGTTCATAAAGTTAGCGAGGTGAGGTTGACTTTATAGCCTTATAACTTTATACTTTATAAACTATGCTTGCCGCCTTCGTCTAGTGGTTAGGACACCAGGTTCTCATCCTGGAAACAGGGGTTCGATTCCCCTAGGCGGTACAAGAAAAATATTATACTTTGTTATTTTAAGATAATGTCTGACAAAAAGACGCAATGCTGAATAAATAATGACGCAATAAAACGATTTAAAATAAGGTTTTTTGATTAGTTCTTCAATAGATGACGCAATGGGCTTGAAATAATGACGCAATGATGATAAGATGGGACTATGAATAAAAGACAAGAACAAATTATAGAATTTGCAAAGGAAAATCAATCTTTTAAAAATAAAGATTTGGTTGGTTTTTTTGATGATAAATATTCCCGGGAAACAATCACCAGAGATTTATCTTTTTTGCGCAAGCAAAATATTTTAAATAAAAGCGGCGCGGGAGCTTTTGTTGTTTATTCTCTGTCTGAAGCTCATAAAATTCTAAGGGAAATTAATGTTGAGAAATATTTTTCTACTCCATACATAGAAAGAGCTGTTAAAGAAAATTTTAATTTTGATATTTTCAAAATTCTAGAAAAAGATGTTTTTACGAAGGAAGAAACAGACAAGCTGCAAAATTTACACAATGAATTTATAAAAAACTTTTCAAAGTATAAAAGCCAAACTCTTATCAATAAAGAATTTGAGAGAATTATGATTGAATTTTCTTGGAAGTCCTCGGAGATAGAGGGGAATACTTACTCTCTTTTAAGCACAGAAGCCTTAATAAAAGAAAATATAAAAGAAGAGGGGAAAAGCAAGGAGGAGACGCAGATGATCCTTAATCATAAAGACGCTTTTAATGGAGCTATCCAGAACAGGCAAAGATTTTTAAAGCTGGATTATTCCGATATTGAATATGTTCATAGGGTTTTAACGAAAGAACTTAATATTTCGCAAAATATCAGAAATGAGATCGTTGGAATTACCGGCACAAAATACAAGCCGTTAGGAAATGGTTTTCAACTAAAAGAAGTTTTACAAGAAATGGTTAAGTTAATAAATAAAAAGGAATCTTTTTTTGAAAAAGTATTTTTATCTTTAATTTTAATTTTATATATTCAGGCATTTGATGATGGGAACAAGCGAACGGCAAGAATGATTTCTAACGCTATACTTTTGGCGCATAACTCTATTCCGCTTTCTTATAGAATAGTTGATGTAAAAGAATACAAAAAGGCAAGTTTGTTATTTTACGAGATAAATAATGTTTCTTATTTTAAGAAAATATTTATTGAGCAATTTGAGGATGCCGTAAACAATTATTTTAATTGATAATTTATGAACGAAAGAATAAAAATCAAACCCTTTTGATTAGATTGTGTTTGGTAGCAGGCGCAGGCTGATAGCGTTGACTTTTCTAAAGGTATATTATTATTTTATTATCTGTTTATTGATTCAAGAAAATCTGCGCAAAACGGGCTTTATGCCCGTTTTGTTGTTTTATTGAAGTAAGGTGAAGTTGTCTTTTATCAGAAAAAATGTTAAACTTTTTGTAGGCATATAGATATAGCTTTTACTTGTTGGGGATTTTGAAGATTTTAAAAGGATAAAAAAATTCCGAACAAGATAAGGTCGAAAAAGCTGAAGATTTAAATAATTTAATTTATTGATTAAATTAAAAATATGAATAAACAATTTATTGCGTCTCTTTGTGTTTTAGCGATGGTTGGTATGGCGGTGGGAGTAGGAGTGCAGGGAGCGGACGAAGGGAATGTTGCCGCTACAGTTAGCGTGAAAGAAATTTCATTAACTGTAGGTCCTGATATAGTAGATTATGGAACTTTAGCATTTACAGAGAATGCTTCCACTGCTGCAGATTATTTTACTGCAACAAATACGGGTAATGTTAGCGCAGATTTTTCAGTAAGAGGAGCAGAGGCTACAGTTACGGGTGGTCCGTGGGATCTTGTTACTTCAATAGTTAATGTTGATGAATTTAAACATAGTGTAACAGGAGATACGCCAGGAATAACTGAACAGTTTTTAACAGATACGAGTGCGTCTTGGGCTAGTGATATTACTGCTTCCGGAGGAACCCAAAAATTCTCGTCAACATTCTATATGCCAAACACTGGAAGTGCTGGTACTGGAGAGATAGCAACTACTTATATTTATGTGGTAGCAACGGAGCATGGGATTTAATTGCTTCAATTGCTTTAAGCATTCCCAAAAAACTGTTTTATAGAATTTTATAGTTATGGAATAAGTGAAAATAGATTCAATTCTATTTTTCAACACCAATCACCCTCCGCTCGTTTTTAGCGGGCGGGGGGGGGAGGTGTTGAATCAGCATTATAATCATCAAAAAAATAATTTTCATATATGCCGAAAGTTTTTAAAATTTTAATATTAGTTTTGATTGTATATGGAGTGGCTTTTGGGTTTGGTCTAAATAATAAAGGAGCAGCCCAGCCAGAGCTAAACATTTTAGTTAAAAAAGAAAAAGCTCCAAAAGTTTCAAAAGCTCCTCGTCCCCTTTACGCGCCCAACGAAATTATTGTTAAATTTAAACCAGACGCGAACGAGAATTTAATCAAAGCTTTAGAAAAAACTCATGGAGTTTCAGAAAAATATATTAGCCCTTTCGCTAAATTTAAAGTTTTAAAAACTCCCAAAGACAAAACAGTTTCCCAGTTAGTAAAAATTTTTGAAAAAAATCCCCTAGTAGAATATGCCGAGCCAAACTATTACGCTTATGCTTCAATGGTTCCTAACGACCCTTTATATTTTTATCAGTGGCATTTTGATAATCCAACTTATGGCGGAATCCAAATGGAAGAAGCATGGGATATAAGCACTGGCAGTTCAAATGTTGTAGTAGCAGTTGTTGATACCGGAGTGGCTTATGAAGATTATTCCGGACCTGGCTTTTGGCATCGGGACACTTATAACGCCTATGGCGGTTCTGGCTCTTCTTGGTGGTGTGGAATAAGCAGCCATCCAAATTGGGCAAATCCTCCAGGCTACAGCAATCTTTGGGAGCAGTATCTTATTCACGAATTTGATTTGACAACAGCTACTGGCAATATCAACCTTTCCTTTCGGCATAAATACGACGTGGAATACGGCTATGATTTTTGTTATATAGAAGTTTCTGATGATAATGGTTCTAGCTGGGATGAATTAACATACTACACTGGAAACTCTGCTAATTGGAAGTGGGTTGGAGCAGTTGATTTGACTTCTTATCGAGGAAAGACAATTTTATTAAGATTTAGATTTAACTCAGATGATTCATATAGCGATGGAGATGGGGATTATGATTCAGATGGGGCTTGGTATATTGATGAAGTGGAAATTACTGATGATTCTAACACTCTATTTTACGATGATATGGAAAGCGGTGTTGGCAATTGGCAGACAGACAGCCTGCCTTTTCAAAAGGCTCCAGATTTAGTTAATACTAATTTTGTTGCTGGTTATGATTTTGTTGATAATGATTCTCACGCAAATGATGAAGATAGTCATGGCACTCATGTTGCCGGCACTATTGCCCAAAGCACTAATAATGGCATAGGTGTGGCAGGTATTGCCTTTAATACCACTATTATGCCAATCAGGGTTCTTGGTCCAGCAGGAGGAACTTATCAGCAAATAGTAGATGGTATTTATTATGCCGCGAATAACGGGGCTGATATAATTAATATGAGTCTGGGAGGTCCTTCTGCGGCAACTATTTTAGAAGACGCGGTTGATCATGCTTATAATAATGGAGTAGTAGTAATTGCCGCTTCAGGCAATGAAAGTTCGGGTCAAGTTAGTTATCCAGCAGCTTATAATAATGTCATTGCCGTAGGAGCAACTCAATATGACGAGACAAGGTCTTCTTATTCAAATTATGGCTCTTCTTTGGACTTAGTAGCTCCGGGAGGAGGTGGCAGTAATGGTGTTGTACAACAAACTTTCGGCGATACTTTTCAAGACTGGGGTTATTGGTTTTATCAGGGAACTTCAATGGCCGCTCCTCATGTTTCGGGAGTAGCCGCTCTTATTCTAAGCAAAAATTCCAGTTTGGCGCCAAGCGAAGTTAGGACTATTTTAGAATCAACCGCCGAAGACAAGGGAGATCCAGGATGGGATCAATATTACGGACATGGCTTGCTTGATGCTCATGCCGCTTTAACTTTTGTGCCTGTAATTTCCATTACTATTGAAAATAATTCTTTTGATTACGGCACTTTGCCTTTAAGTCCCAACTCTACTAGTCCCGCCAAAAAAAGCACTGTAGATTTAAGCAAAACGCCGGTTATAAAAAATACGGGAAGTGTGGCTGTGGACTTGACCGTAAAAAGCGGCGACGCTGAAGGCGGCACTATTCCCTGGAATCTTGTAGCCGCAGAAAATATTACCACTGATAATTACTGCCATCAATACAGCGCTGATGGCGGTATTTGGACTGATTTTCCATTTAGTAATGGTTATACAGATATTATTGTGCCAGACCTTTTAGTAGACGCCGAGTCAACACTTGACTTACAAATTCTAATGCCTACTGGTTCAAATGATACCACTGAAAAATCTATTACCGTTACTATCATGGCAACACAAGCTCCTTAAAATTAATTTAATTGATAATCCAAAAACATGAAAAAAATTATCGTCCTCTGCTTATTAGCCATTTTTGCCATGCCTCTCTTCACCCTCGCCCGCGTCGGGGTCGGAGTAAATCTTGGAAAAATAGAACTTGACGAGCATTTAAAACCGGGCGGGATTTATAATTTTCCGTCTCTGGGAGTAATTAACACCGGAGACGAAGCGGGGGATTACGAGATCGCCGTTACCTATCATCAGGACCAGCCCCAATTAAGAGCCGCGCAGGAATGGTTTGATTTTAGCCCTTCCCAATTTCATTTGGAGGCGGGCAAATCCCAGAGCGTGGAAGTAACATTAAATCTGCCGATGAAAATCAAACCCGGAGATTATTTCTGCTATTTGGAAGCTCATCCGATTGTTAAAGCGGGACCTGGCACTACCATCGGCGTAGCGGCCGCGACTAAAACTTATTTTACTGTCGCGCCAGCGAATATCTGGCAGGCAATTTATTACAGAACCGCCTCTTTCTTCGCGATGAACGCTCCCTGGAGCTATGTTGTTTTGGCGGTCGTAATAACGGCGATTATTCTTGTTATCTTCCGCAAGTTTTTCGCCTTTAACATCAACATTAGAAAAAAATAATGCCAAGCTGTTTTAAAAAGATCTCTCTTTTCTTTTTAGCAATCTCTATTTTGGTTGCCGGCTTTTGTGGCGGGACAATAATAAACAAGAAAGATTATCAGGCGCGGGCATCTCTTTGGGACGCTATCAGAGCGTGGGTAACAATTAATCCTTTAGAAGTTGATGTTTCAGCTCCCGCAGAAGCGGAAATAAATAAGACCTTTAAAGTAACAGTTGAAGCAACCAATAAAGGAGAAGAGAAAATTGAAAATGTTCAGGGAGAAATTTTTCTGTCTGAAGGATTAGTTCTTCTCAATAAAAACCCGATTCAAAAAGCAGGCGTTATCCAGGGTAAAAAAAGCAAAAAAAATTCCTGGACAGTAAAAGGAACAAATAAAGGAAATTACTTTATCGCAGTTTCGGTCACGGGAGAATTAAAAGGAAATTTAATCAGCGCTGAAGGCAGTACTGAGATGATTGAAATAAAAGACTTTATAGAAAAACCCCGCCCGCGAAAATGGTATCAAAATCTTTTTGATTTTTTCCAAGGATGGTTTGATAAAAATAAATAAAATTAAAACAAAGGTCGACTTTAATCAAATTAATTTAAGATTATAAATATGAAAAAAATATTATCTCTCGCGATTATTTTTTGCTGTGTTTTGGCTGTGCCTGTCGTGGCGGCGATGAAATCAAATCCAGCAAATGATAACGCGAATCAAAATAATAAAAGCGATTTATTCCGCCCGATACATGCCACTGATATTAAAATAGCGAAAAAAGAAATTCCTTCTCTTGATATTATTAAGGAAATGAAAAGCAGGACAGAAACTCCTCCGGGACAAGACAAAAAGAAAAAACCTTCAGTAGAAGAAAACGCGGCAACTGGAATTTTGGGTGATGCGTTAAATGAGAACGCAAATAAGTATGCTGTAATAATTGGAATTTGCGATTATCCTGTCGCGGATGCTTATCTTTGTTGGGCGGACGGAGATTCATTAAATATGTATCAAGCTCTCATTAACTCTGGATATAATTCAGATAATATTTATATGTATAGAGACACGGTTCCTAATCATCCCGAAATTACTGATGGCCCTGCCACTTTCATAAATATTAAAAACGCTGTATTTGATATACGGGACAATAGAGGATTGAAAGAAGCAGATGAAGTAGTATTCTTTTTTAGCGGACACGGTGGTTCAATAAATGATATTTCAGGCGATGAAGCAGACGGAAAAGATGAAGCGCTTGTTGTTCACGATGGTAATAACATAACTGGAATATCTGATGATATGCTTAAAGATTGGTTTAGTAATTTCGCAACCTCAAGAATTATTTTTATTTTTGACACTTGTCTTGCTGGTGGAATGAATGATTTGGCTGATGAGGATCCGTCTGATAATGGTCGAGTTGTTGTTATGGCGACAGCAGAAGATAAATCAGCCTATGTATATTCAAGAGGAATAGTGGGAGTAGAGGAAGGAGAGGGAGTATTCAGTCATTTCTTTGTCAATGAGGGAATATTACAGGGTTGGGCAGACAAATACTATGAGGACGGTAATCATTATGGTCAAGTAGTCATAGAAGAAGCATTTGATTATGCCAAGCAGAACATTCCTACTCGTCTAAAGCGCAGACAGACACCAGTCATAAGTGATATGTTTACTAACGATTTATTGCTAGGATATTATCTTCCAGTCAGTTAATTAAAAGCAAACAAAAAATAAAAGCCGCTTGGAAACAGACGGCTTTTATTTATGAGCGTTGCGAGATATACTTATTAGTAGTATAATTATCAGGACTTCCTCATTTTTGTCATTTCGAACCTTTTAAGGTGAGAAATCTAAGAGTAATATTATACAGAAATAATATTTATATTAAGAAAATTTTTAGATCTCTCAATCGCTCCGCTCATTTCGAGATGACAAAAGTGAGGAAATCCTAATTATAAAATAAAAATATCTAAAAAAGAAAAATATGAATTGCCAAAGATCTTTAGAATTGCATAAGGAAAAAGGAGGAAAGCTGGAAATTAAAAGTAAGTTTGAGATTAAAAATAAGCAGGATTTAAGTTTTGCTTATACTCCCTGCGTTGCTGAAGTTTGCTGGAAAATAGCGGGAAATAAAAAATTAGCCAGAGAATATACTATCAAAAAAAACACCGTGGCGGTGGTTTCAAACGGAAGCGCTGTTTTGGGCTTGGGAAATATTGGTCCTGAAGCGGCAATTCCGGTAATGGAAGGAAAGGCGATTTTATTTAAAGAGCTTGCCGGCATTGACGCGTTTCCAATTTGTTTGGACGCAAATGATCCGGATGAAATTGTCAGAACAGTAAAAAATATCGCGCCGGTGTTCGGTGGAATTAATTTAGAGGACATTGCCGCGCCGGATTGTTTTCAGATAGAAGACCAGCTTCAAGATCTCGGTATTCCCGTAATGCATGACGATCAGCACGGCACGGCGGTAGTGGTTACGGCGGCGCTAATTAACGCCGTTAAAGTGGCAAATAAAAAAATACCATCACTGAAAATTGTTGTTGTCGGAGCCGGGGCGGCGGGCGTGGCTATTACTAAAATGCTGGCGCGCGAGTTTGATTTTAAGGAAATAATAGTTTGCGATAGCAGAGGAATAATAAGCAAGAAGAGAACAGATTTAAACCCAGTTAAAAAACAATTATTGAAAATAACTAATAAGAAAGGCATTAGCGGAAAAATGGAAGACGCTCTTGTCGGAGCGGATGTGTTTATCGGTGTTTCTACGGGAAATATTTTGAAACAAGAAATGATTAAAAAAATGAATAGCAAGCCGATTATTTTTGCGATGGCTAATCCTGTTCCCGAAATTATGCCGGACTTGGCAAAGAAAGCGGGAGCGGCAATCGTCGGCACGGGTCGGAGCGATTTTTCAAATCAAATTAATAATGTCTTGGCTTTCCCCGGTATTTTCAGGGGCGCGTTGGACGGCGGCTTCACAAAAATAACGGACAAGATGAAATCTATCGCGGCGAGAACCATTGCCGATTATGTCAAACATCCAACGCCAAACAAAATTATTCCAAACCCGCTTGATAAAAATGTGGCGAAGATGATCGCGAGGAACATTGTAAGAATTTGTCATTCCCGCGGAGGCGGGAATCCAGTAAGTCTCAATAAATAATATTTTTTGCTTGACACATTTTTTAAGCGTGCTATTATACTTTCATAAACGAAATATTTATGAATTACACAAAAAACAACTTTTTCTTTTTTAGCTTCTTTAGCCGCTTTCAGCGATAGGTTTTTTGTTGTATAATTTATAAAATAAACAATAACCCATCGCGAAGGGCTATTTTTTTATTGAGCGTGTTTTTGGAATTTATCCTTTAGGATTTTATTATTCCCCTCTTGAGAGGGGTTGGGGTATGTAAATTTTGAAGAATAAATTTCAAACTTGGAATTTATTAATAATTAGAGGAGGAAGAACATTGACAAAAGAATATAGTAGAGTTGGGTATTTAGGTCCAGAAGGTAGTTTTTCTGAGGAAGCTACCAGAAAAGTTTCGGCAGATGGATATGTGCCATTTCCGACTATTCCAAAATTGTTAAAAGCATTTTGGAATAGGGAAGTTGATAAAGTTGTTATACCAATTGAAAATTCAATTGAGGGAACAGTAGTTCCCGCCATTGATAGTTTAATTAATGGAAATGGTAATTCATTTGTAATTGAGAGAGAAATAAAATTGCCAATAAAACAGAATTTAATTGGTATCGGTCATGAACTTAGTAAAATAAAAACAGTTATTTCGCACCCACAAGCATTAGCTCAATGTGCCAATTTTACGGAGGAATTGGGAGTTAAAACCGAAGGTTCTAGCAGTACTAGCGCTGCTGTAAAACAAGTGGCGGAAGAGCAAGATAGTAATTTTGCTGCGATTGGTACTGAACGAGCTGCTATAATATATGGTCTGAGAATTATCAGGAGAGATATTCAAGATTCTGATAATAATATAACTCGTTTTTTAGTTCTTGGACATGAGATTAATGTTCAAACCGGCACTGATAAAACCTCTATCATGTTTGAAACAAATAATAGACCGGGTGCATTGCTGAGAGTTTTAGAAGTTTTTGATGCTTTGGATATTAATATGACTAACATTGTTTCCAGACCTTCAAAAATAGAACTCGGAGAATATATATTTTGGGTGGATATAGATGGGCATCAATTAGATGAAAAAGTCAATGTTGCTCTAAAACAAATTGAGAGAAGAACAAATTTTTTGAAAATCTTTGGTTCTTATCTAAAAACGGAGGTGTAAATAATTTTACATCTCCTTATTTTTTATAAAAAAATTTATCTTGACAAGATAAATTTTAAATGTAGACTGTATATAAATAACCATACCTACCCGCTAGGGTCAAGCCGA